>JBDLRC010000105.1:0-10543 GCA_039800265.1 Pseudomonadota bacterium | reverse complement strand
AAAGGCTTGAGCCCAAAAGAAAATCGTGAGGTTCCGCCGCTTCGGCCAGAGATGGTTCGGCAGTTAAAGCAAGACTTTCCTGCCGCCACCATCGTAGCCAATGGTGGGATTGTTTCGGTAGCGCAGGCCGCCGAGTTTCTTCGCCCTCAGGGCGATTTGCCGGCCGTGGATGGTGTGATGCTTGGCCGGGCTGCGTATCACGACCCATGGGTTCTGCACGACATTGAGGAGGCTCTCATGCCCCAAGGCGATGCTCGTTTGCCACAGCTGCGTGCCGACATACTGCCTGCATTGCAGCGCTATTTTGAGACGCAGACGGCGCATGGCGTAGCGGCTCGCCACATGACGCGGCATTGGCATGGTTTGTTTCACGGCCAGCCGGGGGCCCGCGTGTGGCGGCGAGAGATCTGCGAGGGCCTTCTTGGGCCTATGGCGCTGTATCAGCAGCTGATGCACGATCGCGCTGCTGCCTGATGCAGGCCCGCGCACCCAACAGAATCGCAAGCGCCGCCCCCACCGACAAGACCAGGCTTATCCAGGCAAGCGTGCGCTCCATGGGGGTCATGCCCACGATGCGCACCAAGGCTTCGCCTACATAGACCCAGATCAAGAGTGACATCCATTTAAAGGTGTACAGGCGGCCGTTGAACATGCCTTTGATGCCGAACAAAAGCGGTACCACTTTTAGTGCAAGCCAGGATCCTCCCGGCCGAATGGGATCGATCACTAATTCCCAGGCTAATCCCATGACGATCAATGCCACGGTAAAACCTGCTGCCAGGTTTGGCCAGGGACGGGGCACGCTGATGGGCGCTTGCGGCAGTGGGTGTGGATCGGCCATGGTGAGATGTGCGTCTGGTGATGTGATGCGAATTATTCGGATTTTAATTTCTGCGCAATTGTGGCCATGCGTCGACCAAGCGCGCGCGCGATCCGAATCTCTTCATCGGTCACCGGTTTGGTGCTGTCTCGGCCTGCCAGGTGAGAGGCGCCATACGGGGTTCCACCGGATGTTGTGGTGAGCAGGTCGGTTTCGGAATAGGGAACGCCAACCAAGACCATGCCATGGTGAAGCAGTGGAAGCATCATGGAAAGCAGGGTCGCCTCTTGCCCACCGTGCAGGCTACCCGTGCTGGTAAAGGCCGCTCCTGGTTTTCCAATCAAGGCGCCTGATAACCACTGGCCCAGCGACTGATCAATAAAGTATTTCAGCGGCGCGGCCATGTTGCCGAATCGTGTCGGAGAGCCGATGACCAGTCCATCGCATTCGTCCAGGTCTTTGGGTTCTGCATAGGGCGGCCCGTCGGTGGGGATGGCCGGTTCGGTGGCCTCGCAGACCGCCGATACCGGCGGTACGGTGCGCAGGCGTGCCGTGCATCCCGTCACTTGATGAATACCGTCGCAGACTGCGTCAGCCAGGCGCCGTGTGCCGCCGTAACGGCTGTAATACACCACCAAAACTTCAACAGGGGGCATGTCGACTCCAATTCTTCGTAGAAAACCCGCGTGGTTAAGCCATTTATCATAGAGGCATGACGCAGCTTCTCAAATTAAACCTTGCCGCACTGGCCTAGGCCATGGCCCAGCGGGAGCGAGATCTGCGACTGGGTCAGAGTGCTGCATCGCTCAGTTTTATTTCGTTGTTGGCGTTGGTGCCGCTGCTTACCGTTGTGTTGGCGACTCTGGCCTCGTTCCCGATCTTCGGGCGTCTGCTTGAGGCCGTGCAGCTGTTGATGGTGCAAAACCTTTTACCTGAAGGATTTGCCACCACGATCTACCGCTACTTAAATCAGTTCGTCAACAAAGCCAGAACCTTGTCGCTGGTGGGCATCAGCTTTCTGGTGGTCACGGCCACATTCATGATGCTGACCTTGGACCGCACGTTAAATCTCATTTGGCGTGTCGAAACGCCGCGCCCGTTGTTGCACCGTCTTTCGGTCTATTGGGCGGCGTTAGTGATTGGCCCCTTGTTTGTGGGCGGTGGTGCAGCATTGGCCATTTTTTTGGCAGGTGGCAAGCGGGCCATGGGCTCGGGGCTGTGGGGGCTGGAGTGGTGGGACCTGGTGAATCTGGTGATGGTGATGTGCGCATTTGCCGTCTGCTACCGATGGATACCCAATGTGCCCGTGCGGTGGCGGGATGCCTTCTGGGGTGGTCTGGTGGGGGCCGTACTGACCGAAGTTGGCCGTATCTTGTTCGTGGGTTATTTCGCGGCAGTGCCCACGTATCAGCAGGTCTATGGCCCGTTGGCTGCGATTCCTGCCTTGCTCATCTGGACCTATCTGAGCTGGTGGGTCTTTCTGGCCTGTGCGGTGCTGACGTCCATCCTGCCGGAATGGCGCTCAACGAGTGCTAGGATTTCCCTTCGTCACAAACACGCGGGAGGCCAACCATGAAGGTGAGCAAGATTTTGGAGGTCAAGGGAAAGACCTTGTACACCATGTCCCCTGAAGATTCGCTTGCAAATGCCGTGATGATCATGGCTGAGCATGACATTGGATCAATCGTAGTGATGTCAAAAGGCAAACTTGCCGGCATGTTGACCTTTCGCGAGGTGATCCGTGTTCTGGCCAAGCGCCAGGCGGAGAATCGTTCGGGGCCCACCCCGCCGGTATCCTCATTCACGATTTCAGAAGTCATGAATCCCACGCCCACGGTGGCCTCCCCCGATATGGATGTCGATACCCTGCGCAAGCTGATGGTAGATTCCCATGAGCGCTACCTGCCGGTGATGGATGGCACGGTGTTGTTGGGCGTGGTGTCGTTTCATGATGTCGCTAGGGCGGTGTTGGAGATGCAGAGCTTTGAGAACAAAATGCTGAAAGCCTATATCCGCGATTGGCCCGAGCAAGACGAGGCGCAGAAAGGCCAGCCCTCTTAATGCGTATTCTGGTCTCAAACGACGACGGCTATTTTTCGCCGGGCATTGCTGCATTGGCCCAGGCCATGTCGGCATTTGGCCAGGTGGTGGTCGTTGCCCCCGAGGCTGACCGCAGTGGCGCATCGAATTCACTCACACTGGATCGTCCACTGTATGTACGACGCTCATCCAACGGTTTTCACTACGTCAATGGCACGCCCACCGATTGTGTGCATGTGGCGGTGACGGGGTTTCTTGGCTATCGGCCCGACTTGGTGGTCTCGGGTATCAATAATTCTGCAAACCTGGCCGAAGACACGCTGTATTCCGGAACGGTGGCTGCAGCAATGGAAGGTTTTTTGCTTGGTATTCCATCTATTGCGTTTTCACTCGCCAGCCGAAGTTTTGATCATCTCGATACGGCGGTGGATGTGGCCAATCGGGTGGTCTCGCATGTGGACTCGCAGCCTTTTGCCAAACCCCGTTTGCTGAATGTGAACATTCCGGCCATTCCAGTGGGCGATATACAGGGCTATGAGCTGACTCGGCTTGGGCGGCGGCATGTGGCCCAGCCCGTCGAAAAAGCAGTCTCGCCGCGTGGTGAGACCGTGTATTGGGTCGGGCCGCCCGGAGGTCAGCGTGAGGCCGGGCCCGGGACCGATTTCAATGCATTGAACCAGTCGAAGGTGTCGATCACGCCACTGCATGTGGATCTTGGCGATCCGGAGGCGATTGGGGAAGTAGGGCAGTGGCTGGCAAAGATGTGAAAAAGCCGATTGGGCCCCTCAAGCCCACGCAGCCCGGTCTGCACATTGCGACAAAAACGACCGAGGTCAAGGCGCCATCGTTGGTGCCGCGATGGGGCGGTGGATCTTCGTCGAGCGCCTCATCTCAGAAGGCTGTTGCACCGAGCCCTCCGCGGCCGTCAAAGCCTTTGTCTGCGCAGCCGCATGTCGGTCTATCCAGTGAACGCACACGTGCGCGCATGGTTGAGCGGCTGATGCAGCAAGGCATTCGAAACCCTCGGGTGCTGGATGCGATCCGTCACGTGCCGCGCCATCGGTTTGTCGATGAGGCGCTGGCTAGCCGCGCTTACGAGGACACCGCGTTGCCGATTGGCCATCAGCAAACGATCTCTCAGCCATTTGTTGTGGCCCGTGTGATTGAGATCGCACTGGCCCATGTCGCAGGACCACCCCGCCCACTGAAAGCACTGGAAGTCGGCGGCGGATGCGGCTATCAGGCCGCGGTCATGGCCTACTGCTTTGACCAGGTCTGGTCGATCGAGCGCATCAAGGCGCTTGCTGATCTGGCCCGGCAGAACTTAAAGTCTATTCGACGCTCCAGCCTCCGGTTGTTGTACGGTGATGGATTGGTGGCTGGGCTGCCTTACGCACCCTTTGATGTCATTTTGTGTTCTGCCGGCATGCCAAGTCTTGCGCCGGAATTGCAGGGGCAGCTTGCGGTGGGCGGTGTTTTGGTGGCGCCTGTCGGTGAGCCCGAGCAGCGTCTGATGGCCGTGCAACGTGTAAGCGAACAAGAATTTGTGACGCATCTTTTTGATATGGTGCGCTACGTGCCAGTGTTAAGAGGAACAGAATGACCGTGCAAGGTTCATGGGTCTCGCTCGGGATCGGTGCCATGATCGCTGCCGTGCTGGTGGGCTGTGCCCCATCGCGCGTGCCGGCTCCCGTGGAGAGCCGCAAGATCTCCAAGGCGCCTGCCAAGTCGTCGGGCGCTGCCACTGCGTCTGCGGCCCGAGACACTTTGCCGCCTGCGCCCGATGGCTTTTATCGGGTGCGTCGCGGCGATACCTTGATCGGCATCTCTCTGGATCACGGCGTGGCCTGGCGTGACCTTGCCGCATGGAATCAGATCGACAATCCAAATGTGATTGAGGTGGATCAGCTGGTGCGTATTCGGCCGCCTGCCACACAAAAGACCACCGCAGCCCCGATGCCGTCGTCGTCGGAACCAAAACCGGCGGCCACCGAAATCCGCCCCTTGGGCGGTGGACCGCTTGCTTCTGCCAAGGGCACGGTGACGCCTGCGGCGCCCACGAAATCGAGTGCTTCGGGCGCTCCTCCGTCGGCAGCCGCCACGCCTGCGCCAACCGGCAGCGGCGCGTCTGCACCGGTGCCCGCAAATGCGGAGGCTGCGAGCACTGCAAAGCCTGTGGCTGATGGCATCGTGTTGTCATGGCCCAGCAAAGGCCAGGTGATCACATCGTTTGCCGATCCCGGCTACAAAGGCATTGCGATCTCGGGCGTGGAGGGCGACCCCATTCTTGCGGCCGGCGATGGCCGTGTGGTCTACAGCGGAAATGGTCTGCGCGGTTACGGCAATCTCGTGATCGTGAAGCACGAGGGTGATTTTCTAACGGCCTATGCCCATAACAAATCAATTCTGGTGAACGAAGGCCAGATCGTGAAGCGAGGACAAAAGATCGCTGAACTCGGCAAAACCGATTCAGAGGTTCCCAAGCTGCACTTTGAGGTGCGCCGCTCCGGCAAGCCCGTTGATCCGCTGAAGTTTCTGGCTCAGCGATAATCGGGGCCATGACCCCGATTCTCTGTTTTGATCTGGAGACCATTCCAGATGCCAGTGGCCTGCGCCGGCTTGGCCTGTTTGACCCATCGCTCGACGATGCGCAAGGCGTGGCCGAGGTGCAGGCAGCGCGCCAGGCTTCCCACGGCAGCGATTTTCTTCCTCATTATCTGCAGCGTGTCTGGGTTATCGGCTGTGCGTTTCGTGATCAGGAGGGCTTTCGTGTGCGATGCCTGGGCGATCAACACGGGGCGAGCGATGCCGAGGAGGCTGCACGGCTGCGTTCATTTTTTAAAATCATTGAGAAGCACACGCCGCAGCTGGTGAGTTGGAACGGCGGTGGATTTGATCTGCCCGTGCTGCATCATCGCGCACTGATGCATGGAGTGAGCGCGCCACGCTATTGGGATCAGGGCGAAGACGATCGCGACTTTAAATGGAATAACTACATCGCGCGCTATCATGCCCGTCATACCGATCTGATGGATGTGCTCTCGGGGTATCAAAACCGTGCCTTCGCGCCGCTGGATAATCTGGCGCGGCTGTGCGGCTTTGCAGGCAAACTAGGAGAGGATGGCAGCAAAGTCTGGTCATCATTTCTCGAAGGCCGCGGCGAGGCGGTGCGGGCCTATTGCGAGACGGATGTCGTCAACACCTATCTTCTGTTTTGCCGGTTTCGCATGATTCGTGGCGAATGGAGCGAGGCCCACTACCGTGAAGAGCTTGCGGTGGTGCGCGATGCACTCTCGTCCATGATTGGGCAGGAGGGCGTGCCCTTGGCGGGGGCGCATTGGCGTGCGTTTCTCGACGCAGCCCCTGCACTGAGCGATCTGTCGTAGCTGCCACCACTTATCGCCCCATCGTTTCATGAAGTCTGCACCCAAACGGCTGACCGATCTCACCATCGAATCCGTAGATCTCGATGCACAGGGCCTGGCCCGCCACGACGGGAAGGTGGTGTTTGTCGAAGACGCCTTGCTTGGCGAAGTGGTGGATATCGAAATTGCGCGCGACAAACCCAGTTATGCCAAAGGCCGTGCCGTGGCCTGGAAGAAAAGCAGTTCGCAACGTGTGGCGCCGAAGTGTGCAGCCTATGGTGTGTGCGGCGGATGCGCGATGCAGCACATCGAGGCCTCCGCGCAGTTGGCGATCAAGCAGCGTGTGCTCGAAGACAATCTCTGGCACCTTGCCAAACTCAAGCCCGAGCAGATGCTGCCGCCCTTGGATGGTCCGAGTTGGGGCTACCGCACGCGGGCCCGGCTGACGGCCCGTTGGGTGGAGAAAAAGGGCGGCATGTTACTGGGCTTTCATGAACGCAAGAGCAGTTATGTCGCGGTGATGGATGCCTGCGAGAACCTGCCGCCTCAGGTCTCGCGGATGTTGCCCGCCATGAAGGCCCTTCTCGCGGGGCTCTCCATTGCCCAGCGCGTTCCACAGGTCGAGTTGGCGGTGGGTGAATCCGCTCCGTATGGCGGCGAACCCGTCGTGGTCTGGGTGCTGCGCATTCTTGAGCCACTGACGCCGGGTGATGAGCAGGCCTTAAAAGCCTTTGCGGATCAGTGGTCGGTGCAGTTTTGGCTGCAACCGGGCGGCCCATCCACGGCGGCATTGTTTTATCCCGCGCCCGCGCCGGCCTTGGAATATTTCCTGCCGGAATTCGATCTGCGCATGCCGTTTTCTCCGGTGGATTTCACGCAGGTGAATCCTGCGATCAATCGAGCGATGGTGCATCGCGCGCTTACCTTGTTGGCACCAGAGCCATCGGATCGTGTGGCGGATTTTTTCTGTGGCCTTGGCAACTTCACCCTTGCCTTGGCGCGGCGTGCTGCTCATGTGGTCGGGGTGGAGGGATCCACGGCGCTGACCGATCGCGCGCAGGCCAATGCAGCTTTGCATGGCATGGCCGATCGCGTGCGGTTTGCTGTTCAGAATCTTTTCGAGGTCGATCGGGCGTGGCTCGAATCGCTGGGCACCTTTGACCGTGTTTTGCTTGATCCGCCGCGCGAAGGCGCGCAGGCCCTGTGCCAGGCATTTGCCCAGACTGCGCAACGCCCTAAGCGACTGGTGTATGTGTCGTGCAATCCTGCCACGCTAGCGCGCGATGCGGCGATTCTCGTGCACGAGGGCGGATGGCGTCTGTGCAAGGCCGGCATCATCAATATGTTTCCGAACACGGCCCACGTGGAATCGATCGCAGTCTTCGAGCCCGATTCGGAGCCCGTGACCCACGGGCAATAAAAAACCCCGGCATGCCGGGGTTTTAAATTCGTGTGCATTCGATGCACACGAGCGGGGAAGCCCTTATTCGCGATTACCGAAGAGCGACATCAGCAGCACCAACAGATTGCTGAAGATGTTGTAGACACTCAGGTAGACCGCCAACGTGGCTGAGATGTAGTTGGTCTCGCCGCCATCCATGATCCGCTTCAGGTCATAGAGCAGGAACAGCGAAAAGATACCCACGGCCAGGGTCGAGATCGTGAGCATCAGCGCGGGCATCTGCAGCCAGATGTTGGCCAACGACGCCACGATCAGCAGGATCACGCCGATGGTCAGAAACTTGCCCATGTTCGACAGGTCGCGCTTGGTCGTGCTGGCGATGCTGGCCATGCCAAAAAACACAGCAGCCGTTCCAGCGCCGGCCACGCCGATCAGCTGGCCGCCGTTGGAAAAGCCCACGGCAACACCGATCAGGCGCGACAGCATCAGGCCCATAAAGAATGTGAAGCCCAGAAGCAGGTAAACGCCGACCACGCTGTTCTTGGTGCGCTCAATCGCGTAGAAGAAGCCAAAGGCGATGCCCAGGAACAGCAGGGCGCCAATGAACGGGTTCTGGGCGAACCACGAGAAACCGAACTGCATACCCACCCAGGCTCCCAACACGGTGGGCACCATGGACGCTGCCAGGAGCCAATACGTGTTGCGCAGCACCCGATTGCGTAGCCCTTGGGACTCGGCACGCGGCAATGAAGTACTGTTACCAAAGCTAGGAACCATCTGTTCAATCTCCTTAAAAACTCAGGCCAAAATCCCGTAGGCAGGATGCCTTCCGGGCGGTGACCAGCACGTATAATCGCAGGTTTACTTGACAATTCAAGTAGGAAAAGGTTCCAGCCAGGCGTCCCCGCACCACGGTGGGGGCTGATCCCGCCCCGGAACCCCGAAAAACCCTATCCTCAACCCTGGAATTCAGAACATGGCCATTGAACGCACCCTCTCCATCATCAAGCCCGACGCGGTTGCCAAGAACGTGATCGGCGAAATTTATTCTCGCTTTGAAAAAGGCGACCTGAAGATTGTGGCCTCCCGAATGATCCACCTGTCGCGTGCAGAAGCCGAAGCGTTTTACGGCGTGCACCGTGAGCGTCCCTTCTTTAAAGATCTGGTTGACTTCATGATCTCTGGCCCGGTCATGGTGCAGGTGTTGGAAGGCGAAAACGCCATCGTGAAGAACCGCGATCTGATGGGTGCCACCGATCCGAAGAAAGCTGCGCCAGGAACCATTCGCGCTGACTTCGCCGACAGCATCGATGCCAATGCGGTGCACGGGTCCGATGGCCCCGACACTGCCCGCCAGGAAATCGCCTTTTTCTTCCCGGCGCTGGCGATTTACAGCCGATAACAGTTCTACTCCAACGGTGGGGCAATGAATCTTCTTAGTCTTTCGCCCCAAGCGTTGACGGACTGGTGTGTGGCACGCGGTGAAAAACCGTTTCGCGCACGCCAGTTGTTGAAGTGGGTGCATCAGCGTGGCGCGTCAGACTTTGCCGAGATGACGGATCTTGCCAAAGACTTTCGCGCTGGGCTGGCCACGGATGCGTTGATCGCATTGCCCCCTGTCATCAAAGACCACCTCTCCGCCGATGGCACCCGCAAATGGTTATTCGATGTGGGCAACGGCAATGCGATCGAGACGGTGTTCATTCCCGAGACCGACCGCGGCACACTGTGCGTGTCGTCGCAGGCGGGCTGCACGGTGGCATGCCCCTTTTGTTCAACCGGCCGTCAAGGCTTTAACCGTAATCTGACCACGGCCGAAATCGTGGGCCAGCTGTGGTGGGCACGGCACGAGCTGGATCAGCCGGTCACCAATGTGGTCATGATGGGCATGGGCGAGCCGCTGCTGAACTACGATCAGCTGGTCCCGGCGCTGCAGCTGATGCTCGACGATGATGCCTATGGCCTGTCGCGCCGCAAAGTCACGGTGTCGACATCCGGTGTGGTACCCATGATGGATCGCCTTGCCCGAGATTGCCCCGTAGCACTCGCTGTATCGCTTCATGCGCCCACCGATGCGCTGCGCGATGTGCTGGTGCCGCTCAATAAGAAATACCCGTTGAAGGATCTGATGGCATCGATTCGTCGCTACCTGGAGCCAGCACCGCGTGACTTCATCACGTTTGAGTATGTGATGTTGGATGGCGTCAACGACAGCCTTGAGCAGGCCCGTCAGCTGGTGCGTCTGGTCAAGACCGAAGAGATCTCGTGCAAATTTAATCTGATCCCGTTTAACCCCTTTCCGAACTCCGGCTACAAGAAGTCGCCTTGGCCTAAGACGCGTGCCTTTGCGGATCTCTTGACGCAGGAGGGCTTTGTCACCACGATTCGTAAAACACGAGGTGATGACATCGATGCCGCCTGCGGGCAGTTGGCAGGTGATATTCAGGACCGCACCCGCATTACATCGCGATTGAAGTCCTGACCATTGACCATACGCCAGTGCATTGAACAGACTCGAACCGTTGAAACCCACTTATGAACGCCACTGATCCGTCACTGCCTCCCTGCACCGACATGCCGTTCTCGTGCGGGCCGGCGGCTCGCCGTGCATCGCGTGCCATGGTGGTCCGCTGGGGTTCGAATGCCGTGACGGTGGGCGGTGGGGCCCCGGTCGTGGTGCAGTCGATGACCAATACCGATACGGCCGATGCGATCGGCACGGCGATTCAAGTTCAGGGCCTGGCCCAGGCCGGCTCTGAGCTGGTGCGTATTACGGTGAATTCGCCGGAGGCTGCGCGCGAGGTGGCTGCGATACGCGAACAGCTGGACCGCATGAATTGCAGTGTGCCCTTGATCGGCGACTTCCATTTCAATGGCCACAAGCTGCTCTCCGAGTATCCGGAGTGTGCGCAGGCC
>JBDLRC010000104.1:0-5792 GCA_039800265.1 Pseudomonadota bacterium | reverse complement strand
GCCTTTCGAAGCCTTTTTCTTGCCTTTTGATTTGCCGGCCACCGACTGCTCTGCAATCGCCTGGGCCAGCCATTGCGGCATATCCACCTCGGACTGCTCGTCATCGGGCGGGGCATAAAACTCTTGGTCGCGGTCGGCCGACTTGCTCGCACGCGTGGCCCGAATCATGCTGGGCACCAGCTGAAACTCGATACGTCGTGCATCCAGATCCACACGGGCTACCTGCACCACCAGGCTGTCATAGAGCCTGAAACGTCGACCGGTACGCTCACCGCGCAGTTCGTGCAGCACTTCGTTATATTGAAAATATTCAGCGCCTAACTCCGACACATGCACCATGCCTTCAACATAGAGTGCATCGAGCGTGATAAAGAGGCCAAAAGGAGCCACGCCGGTGACCGTGCCGCGCAGCTGCTCACCAACACGCGACTTCATGTATTGGCATTTAAGCCAGGCCTCCACATCGCGAGAGGCCTCATCAGCCCGCCGCTCGGCGGCCGAACAGTGGTCACCAATATTTCGCCAACGCTGCAAGGGGTCGTCGTGGCCCGTATCGCCATAGGCCGGAACATAGTGGCCATGGTTGCGCACAATCGCCTTGATGACTCGGTGCACCAACAAATCAGGGTAGCGACGGATCGGAGAGGTGAAGTGGGCATAAGCCTCGTACGAAAGCCCAAAATGGCCAGAGTTATCCGGCGAGTAAATCGCCTGCTGCATGCTGCGAAGAAGCAACGATTGAATCAGCCGTGAGTCAGGGCGCGCCCGAATTTCTTTGGCCAATCGAGCATAGTCACCTGGCTGGGGTTCGTCACCGCCCTCAAGCTTAAGCCCCTGAACCTTTAAAAAATCTCGAAGGCTACGCAGACGCTCCGGCGTGGGGCCTTCATGCACGCGGTACAGGCCGTGCCGTTTTGCGCGCTTGAAAATATCGGCTGCGCAGGTGTTGGCCGCCAACATGCATTCTTCGATCAGCCGGTGGGCGTCGTTGCGTACACGCGGAAGAATGCGTTCGATTCGGCCGTTGGCATCGAACTGCATATAGGTTTCTACGGAATCAAAATCAATCGCCCCCCGAGCCTCGCGCGCAGCCAACAGTGCGCGGAATACTTCTTCGAGGTGGCCTAGCGTCTGCGCCAAAGGACCAAGGGCTACGGCCTCTTCCGATAAGGGGTCACACAGCACGGCCCAGGCCCGCGTGTAGGTCAGCCGCTGGGCGGAGCAAATCACGCCGTCGTAGAACTGATAGGCCTTTACCTCACCGTCGGTACTGACCACCATGTCGCAGACCAGTGCCAGACGATCGACATGGGGGTTCAACGAGCACAATCCGTTGGAGAGTTTCTCGGGCAGCATCGGAATGACCCGGCGCGGGAAATACACCGATGTACTGCGTGAGAACGCATCGCGATCCAACGCGTCTCCGCATTGCACATAGTGACTGACATCGGCGATGGCGACCAGCAGCCGCCAGCCCTTCCCCGGCATAGGCTCGGCATAGACCGCATCGTCAAAATCGCGGGCGTCTTCACCATCGATGGTCATGAACGGCACATCGCGCAGATCGATACGGTCTTTCAAATCTTTAGGACGCACCTCATCGGGAAGCTTCTTGGCCAGGGCCAGCGCGTCATCGGAAAATTCGTGGGGCACATCGAACTTGCGGACCGCAATTTCAATCTCCATGCCCGGGTCATCCACACCCCCCAACACTTCAACCACGCGGCCCACGGGCGGCGTGTAGCGCGTAGGTGGATCAATGATCTCGATGGTCACCACCTGGCCTGGATCGGCTCCCATCGTGTCGTTGGGCGCCACAATCACATCGTGTTTGATGCGCTGATCTTCGGGCACCACCAACAAGATGCCGCGCTCATTAACCAGACGGCCCACCAGTTTGCGGTTAGCGTGTTCAATGACTTCCATGATGGTGGCCTCGGGCCGACCCCGCCGGTCGGTGCCCACCACCTTGGCATGCACACGATCGCCGTGCATGGCCTTGAGCATTTCTTTGGGCGATACGAAGACATCGTCGCCACCGGCATCGGGCCGAATAAAGCCAAAGCCATCGCGGTGGCCAATCAGACGGCCATAAAATCCGCCCGGAAGGCCCGCAGAGGCGCCCTTACCGGCAGACCCTACGGACTCTGAGGTGGCGTTGGTGCGTGAACGTTTTGACAATTATTCGATTCCGGATAAAGTACGCGCCTGCCCTGCCCAGATGGCGGAATTGGTAGACGCACTAGGTTCAGGTCCTAGCGGTGGCAACACTGTGGAGGTTCGAGTCCTCTTCTGGGCACCACGGTTCTTCATAAGCCGGTTATTTCCCTTTTCAAATCAAGCAGTTATGCGCCCCTTGGGGGTCTCCGCATGCGGATGACTGCACGCTGCGATCAACTGCTAACGCAGAGTATGACCGAATTTGGCTCGTGATTCTGTGACAAGACCTGGAAACATCAACATGAGCAAACACAGCCCACGTTGAAACGACAGGATTAGCGAAGCACGTTTTGAACGGTGAGCGCGACCTGCAACAGCCGATCATCTTGGAACGGCGCGCCCATGATCTGGAATCCGAGCGGAAGCCCCGAGGCCTTTCCTGTAATCGGTAATGAGATGCCGCATTGGGCAAACAAGTTTCCCGGCCGTGTATTGGCCGTGTTTTTTCGATTCCAGTCGGCAACCTTCGCAACAGAATCGAACCCTGCCACCGGCGGCGCCGCAGTGGGGATGGTCGGACAGACCCAGCCATCCAAACCGTGAAACCGTTGACGCACACCTTCTGAAATTTCGTTGAACCGTTTTTGGGTCGCAATGTAGTCGGCTGCCCGAAGATCAAACGCAGGCTGTGTTCGAGCCCACACGACCGGATCCAGCAGCGCCTCGGCCGCCATAAAACGCTCTCGGCCGAGAAATCCCAAGACATCAGCGGGCACCATGCCGCCAAACACAGCATCCATCTCGGCGACCTCGGGAATTTCCACATCCACAAACGTAACCCCCGCGGCACGAAGGCGTTGGACTGCATGCTCAAAAGCTTCTTTGGTCTCGGCATCACAAAAATCAAAGATGTGATGCGTGGGCAATCCGAAGCGAAGCGCCGACGGAGGAATTGCGGTGTCAAGCGCAACCAAATCCAAGACAAACGGGAGATGGGCGGTCACCCATACAGCATCTTCGACCGTGAGCGTAAAAATACCTAAGCTATCCAAACCCGGGCTCATCGGGAACACGCCGGCAAGAGGCCAGTAGTCAGGGGTGGTCTTAAATCCAACGGTTCCTGTAAAGGCTGCAGGCTGACGCACCGAACCGCCCGTGTCCGACCCCAACGAGAACGCGCATAATCCCGCGGCCATAGCTACTGCAGAGCCATGACTCGAACCACCGGTCATGCGTTTCACATCGGGATCACAAGGATTCCACGGCAACGGATGGGTGAGATTAAATCCGCCCATCGCAAATTCTGTAGTTCTTGTTTTCCCCAAAATGATGCAGCCTGCCTGACGTAACGCTGCAATCACAGGCCCCTCTTCCTCCGGTGTAAGCCCATGGAGATCCATCCGCGATCCGGCAGTGATCGATAATCCGTTTACGTGATAAAGGTCTTTGACCAACACGGGGAGACCGGCAAGGGGTCCAGGGTCTTGTCCGGCGGCCAGGAGAAGATCAATGCCCTTGGCGGCCATGAGGGCCCGATCTGAATCCAGCTCCGACACCGCATCGAGTTTGGGATTCAAGAGACGAATGCGCTGAAGGTAGGTCTCGACAAGCGACTGGGCAGACACCGCACCCGAACGGATATCACGCGCCAGGTCGGCGAGCGATCGATGCTCCAGTGGATCCGGGGGAAGTCCTGTCATGATTGCGCCGCCTTCTGATGTTTAAGCCAAAACGCTCTTCCGGGAACCGCACCAAAGAGCTCACGGGTATAGGGATGCTCAGGGGCGTCAAAGATTTTCTGGGTGGGGCCGTATTCCACCGCCTGCCCTTTGCTCATCACCATGATGGAGTCGCAGATCTGCGCTGCAACCCGCAGGTCATGGGTAATAAACAGTAACGTGAGCTTGAACTGGTCACGAATCTCTTTTAACAATCGCAACACCTGGGCCTGCACAGACACATCCAAGGCCGATACGGCCTCGTCGGCAATCAATAACCGCGGCTGCAACGCAAGTGCGCGGGCAATGCCAATCCGCTGACGCTGTCCGCCGGAGAATTCATGCGGGAAACGATCGGCCGCTTTCTTATCCAGCCCAACCGTCTGAAGAAGTTCAAACATACGTTGCATGGCAACGTCTCTGTCCTCCCCATGCAATATGGGACCCTCTGCGATGATCGATCCTACTTTTTGGCGAGGATCGAGTGAGCTGTACGGATCTTGAAATACGAGTTGCACGTTGCGGCGGAATTTTCGCAGCGCTTCGCCTTTGGCACTCAAAAAATCCTGGCCGGAAATCAAGATCTGCCCGTCATCGGCATCCACAAGGCGCGCAATGCATTTGGCAAGCGTTGACTTGCCAGAACCCGACTCCCCAACGACGCCAAGGGTCTCGCCTTCCTTGAGGTCAAAACTGACACCGGAGAGTGCACGCACCTCGCGGGCAGACCCCTTAAATAATCCCCGTTTGGTGCTGAACACCTTGGAGACATCTTTAACGGCCAGGGCGATGGGTCCAGCGGCCGTGCGGTCTCGGGTCTTAGCCGGATAGATGCTCGGGACCGCATCAAGCAGGGTCTTGGTGTAGGGGTGCTGCGGCGATGTCAGCAGCACCTCGGCCTGATTGACCTCGACGACCTGGCCAGACTCCATCACTGCAATACGATCAGCAATCTCGGCGACCACACCGAAGTCATGCGTAATGAACACAACAGCCGTGTGATGTTTGTGCTGCAGCTCTTTGATCAGTTTCAGAATCTGCGCTTGGGTGGTGACATCGAGTGCGGTGGTGGGTTCATCGGCGATCAGGCACTTCGGTTCCAAGACCAGCGCCATGGCGATCATGGCCCGCTGGCGCTGCCCACCGGACAACTGATGCGGGTAGGCGTGGAAAATTTGTTCAGGATTGGGCAGGTGAACATCGGCCAGCACATCGATCACGCGCTGGCGGGCCTCTTTTTGCAGCTCAGGCCGATGGACCTCGATCACCTCTACGCTCTGTTCACCGATGGTCAGCAGCGGGTTCAACGCGGTCATGGGCTCTTGGAAGATCATGGCCACCGTGTCACCCCGGATGCTGCGCAGCTCCTCGGGCGTCATGGTCAGCACATCCTTGCCATCGAGCAGAATTTCACCCTGGCTGGCGCGCACGTGCCGTGACGGGAAGAGCCCCATCAGAGAACGGGCCAACACCGACTTCCCAGACCCCGACTCCCCAACAATGCACAGAATTTCATTGGGAAAGAGTTCGAGATTTACATCTTTCACAGCATGGCGTCGATCTCCCCAGGCGGGGAGATCAATGACCAGATTGCGAACGGTGTAGAGCGGTTTCATGGGCGTATCGGCAGGTGATTTACAGGTTTTTCAGCCGAGGGTTAAGCGCATCGTTTAACCCCTCGCCCACAAGATTGATCGCCATCACCGTCAGGAGAATCGCGATACCCGGCATCGCGCACACCCACCATGCCGTTCGCAGCACTGTGCGGCCCGAACCGATAATGAATCCCCAGCTCATCACATTGGGGTCGGTCAACCCCAGAAACGACAGGCCCGACTCGATGAGAATGGCAGTGGCCACCATCAATGAGCCCGTGACAATGATCGGGGACAGCGTGTTGGGCAACACGTGCTT
>JBDLRC010000103.1:0-33064 GCA_039800265.1 Pseudomonadota bacterium | reverse complement strand
TAGTGTTCTTCAAAAATTGCCGACACCATCTGCTTGACCGTGGTCTTGCCATTGCTGCCGCATACAGCCGTAACCCGGCCTGTCCATTGCGAACGCCAATGCATCGCCCATTGTGTTAATGCATCCAGAACGTTGCGCACACCAATGATCGGGATCGTGAGTCCACGATGCTGCGGAAGAATCTGCTCGACTACAGCAGCGGCCGCACCCTTTTGGGCAGCGGCCTGCACAAACAGCCCGCCGTCAAAATTTGGCCCGCTCAGCGCGAAGAACAGTGCGCCGGGCTGCAGTGAGCGGGAATCGGTGCTTACTGAAGTAAACGATACCGGCAGTGCTGGATGACGCAGGATCTCGTGGGCCGTCACAACGGACAGAAACGTATCCAGATTAGGCATGGACGACTCCCGCTCGGGCTGCAATCCAGCCCTCGATCGCCCGCAACGCATGGTCTGCATCGCTGAACAACAGATGTTCGCTGCCGATGGTCTGCGTCTGCTCGTGGCCTTTACCGGCAATCACTACAACATCGTGCGGCTGCGCACGGCCAATCGCTTGTGCAATCGCCAACGCCCGATCGGACTGACGCATCACACGATGGCGCTCGCCCTCAGGAACACCTGATGCGATCTGATCAAGAATGTCCTCTGCAGATTCGTGACGGGGGTTATCCGAGGTCATCACCACCCGATCGGCGTACTCGACAGCAATGCGGCCCATTGCGGGACGCTTTGCGGCATCACGATCTCCGCCACAACCAAAAATACATATCAACTCACCGCCGCGCTCACGCACCAATGGCCGAAGGGCCTCCAGCACGCGCTGCAAGGCATCCGGTGAATGGGCATAGTCCACGCAGGCCCAAGGACCCTTCGAGCGCACGATCATCTGCAGACGCCCTGGGGGCAGCTGAAACTCGCTTAGGCGCTCGCGCACGACACTGCTGTCGATGCTCATGGCAAGCAGACATCCCGCCACAATCATCGCGTTGTCCACGTTGTGTCGGCCCACCACCGGCAGGTGCACGGGGCCTGATAAATCCACAGCCTCACCGGTGCCCGAGAGAATCATGTCCCAGCCCGACAAGGAAGGGGTCGCCTGCTTCAGGCACAGGTGAACGTGTGCATTACGCGGTGCATGCTGCCCCACTGCAATCCGATCCACATTGGATTCATGCGCCTGCCACATGATGTTGGCGTAATCATCATCGGTATTGACCACCATCGCCCCAAGGCTTGGGGCTGCAAACAAAAGGGCCTTGGCTTGTGCATAGGCCTGCATCGACCCATGGATGTCCAAATGGTCATGGCTTAGATTCGTAAATGCCGCCACTTTGATCGCGCAGCCCTGAAGACGGCCCTGCATCAGACCAATCGACGACGCCTCTAAAGCCACCGCCGATACACCCCGCGTGCGCAAGTGATACAGCACACGCTGGAGATCCACTGGATCGGGAGTGGTCAAACCCGCAGTGGACTCTGTGTCCCAGATCGGCATGCACGAGGCATCACAGCCGGCCGGAAAGACACCCACACCCAGCGTACCCACCGCCGCCGTTGCAATACCGCTGCGTGCAAGGGCGTGCGCAAGTGCGGTGGTGACCGTTGATTTTCCATTGGTACCCGTCACAGCGATGATCTGCATCGACATACTTGGTCGGCCGTAAAACGCAGATGCAATCATGCCGAGGCGTGACGCTAGCTTCGGCACGCGAATCATGGGCACGGCTGCCGCGATAGACTCGATCGCATCCACCTCGTCACCGCCGTCGATGACCACTGCGCTGGCACCCGCATGGATTGCTTGCGTTGCAAATTCCTGAGCAGTGCCCTGCCGACCGGATCGGGCAAGAAACCCATCTCCGGGCATCACACGGCGGCTGTCCGACCAGAGATTTGCACCACGGCTCAAATGATCGGCGAGCCATTGCGCCGCCTGATCAGCAATCTGCTCACGAAGCGAGAGCGGATGGAGGGGCTTGACCAGAGATGGGCTCACTGGGTTCCCTCGGCGATCATCGCCATCGCCGGCAACACGCGCAGACTCGGATTAGGAGAGATCTGCGAACGACGAAGTGCATCATTCGCAATCTGAGAAAACACCGGCGCAGCAACCTGCCCACCGTAGTGTTTACCTGCACTGGGTTCATCCACCATCACCGCAATCACGAACTTTGGCTTTTCGGCAGGTGCAAACCCCACAAAGGATGCAACGTATTTGTTCTTTGCATAGCCACCGCGTTCGGGCTTGTGCGCGGTGCCGGTCTTGCCGGCCACCCGGAATCCAGGCACCTGCGCAAGCGGCGCGGTACCTGCCGGTGTGGTGGCCTGCTCCAACATGGCACGTACGGCCTGGGCGGTCACCGGTGACAACACAGGGATACCCGCAACCGGGCCGGGCTGCGGCACAAACGAAATCGGCACCAGATCACCGTCGCGTGCAAAGATCGTATACGCGCGGGCCAACTGAAGTAATGAGACCGACACACCGTGGCCGTACGAGATGGTGGCCTGATCAATCGGCACCCACTTCTCGGGATTGCGCAGTCGGCCCGAGGTCGCACCGTTAAGCCCCACATCGGGGATGCGGCCAAATCCCGCTGCGGTGTAGAGGTCGTAAAGTTCTTTGGATGAAAGCTTTTGCGCAACCTTTACCGTACCGACATTGCTTGACTTGGCCAGCACCTCGGAAACGGTCAACAGACCATGAGGATGGGAATCCCCGATCGTGCGATTGCCAATGGTGAGTTTTCCGGGCGCGGTCTGAATCTCCGTGCCTGTTGAGACGCGGCCAAGTTCAAGAGCGGCCGCAATCGAAAATGATTTCATGGTCGAGCCAGGCTCGAAGGAATCCGTAACCGCACGATTGCGAACCGTCTCAGGATTTAATCGTTTGCGGTTATTCGGATCGAATGAGGGTTCATTGGCCAGCGCCAACACTTCGCCGGTCTGCACATCGATCACCACAGCAGATGCCGCCTTCGCCCGATGTTCGGCCATGGCGGATTTCAGAGCGTTATGCACAATGGTCTGCAGGCTCGCATCCAGCGACAGCTGCAGATCTTGGCCGTGTGTAGCATCTGAAATCAATTTGGCCCCAACAGCAGCACCCCGCCGATCCACCACCACTTGGGCCTGGCCAGGGCGGCCCGAAAGGCCTTTGTTGTAGATAGCCTCCAGGCCCTCTGCACCCTGTTCATCAGCGTTGGTGAAGCCCACGATATGCGCGAACGCATCGCCATAGGGGTAGTAGCGGCGGTAGTCGACCTCTAACACCACGCCGTCAATGTTAAGACGGGAGATACGATCCGACTGCTCAATCGACAGGCCTTTAGCCAACCAAAAGAACTTTTTAGCGCCCTGAATGCGTGACCGCACTTCGGACGATTTCATGCCCACAATCGCTGCGAGCTCTTCGATTTTTCGCTCCTCCGCCTTACGGCGGGCAGCACGTTGCGCCTGGGCTTTTTGTGACTCTGATTTTTTCTCTTCCGGCTTGATCTGTTCCCTGAAAAACCGCTGAGGAACGATGCCGAGTCGCTGCTCTTGAACGCTTGACGCAATAACTTCACCGTTTCGATCAAGCACACGGCCACGATTCGCAGGAATTTCTCGTGGGCGCTCAAACCGTTTTTCAGCCCGGCTTTGCCATTGATCGGCATTCACCAATTGCAAAATAAATGCACGCACCACCACCGCCAGAAAACCAAGCATCAACAATCCGAGCACAAACTTCGAGCGGCCCTGGGTCGCACGCCACGTCAAAACCGGCGTGGCCGAACGGCCCACAGCATTCGACTGAGCACGGTGTGGCAGGGCACTGGTGCGCTGAATCATGGTGATCGCTTGTCCTGTGCACCCGATGATCCGGGCAGGTAATAGAGCGTTTCGGTTGGCCGCAACGGGACCATTTTCAGATCACGGCGTGCAGCAGTATCAATACGCCCAGGGTTACGCAGCGCCGTCAGTTCCACCTGCAGCACTTCGATATCAGAATCCAGCTTCTGACTCATGCGCTCCACGCGCTCCATCTGCGTGTAGAGCCGACGCTCGTGATAACGGGCGTTGACCAAAGCAAGCGCAGACACGGTAATCAATGCCACCAGCCCCCATTGGCGACGCGTCATGGCCTGGCCTCCTGAGGTCCAACACGCTCCATCACCCGCAGCGTCGCAGAGCGGGCACGGGGATTACGGGCCACCTCGGCAGCGCCGGGTCGAAGGCGCGACACCAAGCGGAATCGTGGCTGTGCAGAGGACTCGCGACGTTGCTCAGACAGAAACGTCGCCAACGCATGCTGTCCGCGGCCTACACCACGTGGCCGAACGCTGCTTACCTGCTCAGCTCGGCTCCGAAAGAAATGTTTAACCGTGCGATCCTCGAGCGAGTGAAAACTGATGATCGCAATGCGCCCAGACTCGCGCACGAGTTCGACCGCGGTCTGAAGCAGCGCCGAGAGTTCCTCAATTTCATGGTTGATGTAAATCCGTAGAGCCTGAAATGTCCGAGTGGCCGGGTGCTGTCCGGGCTCGCGGCGCGCCCCACATCGGCGAAGGGTCTCGGCCACGAGGTCGGCAAGCGCGCCGGTGGTCTGCAGAGGCGGCGCTTCGCCGTTGTGCGCTGCTGCGCAGCGAGTTGCAATCGCGTCTGCAATCGGAACAGCAAACCGTTCTTCGCCATAGTCAGAGATCACCTTTCGTAAATCATCACTGCTCGCCCGTGCAATCCACACCGAGACCGGAATGCCACGTGTAGGATCCATGCGCATATCCAGCGGGCCATCCGCACGGAAACTAAAGCCGCGTGATGCCTGATCCAGCTGAGGTGACGAAACGCCCAAGTCCGCCAGAAGGCCATCAATCTGAACAACCCCTCGGCAGGCCAGCTGCTCTCTCAGCTCACTGAATGGCGCATGGATGATTTCAAAACGAGCATCCGAAATCGACGCATTTGCAGCTGCAACCGCTTCCGGATCGCGGTCTAACGCAATCAGACGGCCCTGCGGTCCTAACGCCTGCAAGATGAGCATGCTGTGGCCGCCACGGCCAAAGGTCGCATCGATGTAGGTGCCATTGGGAACGATGCGTAACGCATCAACGGCCTCCTGAAGCAACACCGTGTGATGCGGAGCGTTATTCAAAGAATTCGTACGTTCAGGGTGACGTTGACGCGCCGAGCAAACGGTCACGTTGCACCCCCGCCGCGCTTACGCTGGCGAACGGCTTGTTTATGAGATCCCAACGTTGCGGAATCCCAAATTTCAAAGTGCGCTCCAACACCCAACAAAATCACATCACGCTGGATATGTGCACCATCACGCAATACAGGATTCAACAGCACACGGCCCTGGTTATCCATCTCGGGCGTATCGCTCAGACCCAACCAGAATCGACGACGTTCGGTGTCGTCCTCGTCCGATGAAAATGTCGCCACTTTTTCATCCCACAGCCGCTGTGCCATCAGCAGCAGGCAGCCGTCATCACTCTCGACCAAGGCGAGCGCGCCATTGGACTGCGCATTCAATGCCTCACGGTAACGCGTAGGAATCGTCATGCGACCCTTCGCATCTAGGCTAAGCGCGGTGATGCCCGAAAACGTGACCGGAACTGCCAAATCAACTCCCCCACAAAAAACCACTTTTTTGCACGATTTCCCACTTTAAGAAAAAGGCAAAGATCGGTCAAGCGACTTGGGGGAATTTTTCTTTCTAAAACAAGGACTTAGACTCTATTTTGAAGTCGATTTTGAATTAAAAAATCATATAAATCAACGGGATAAAAATCACTTATCAAGTGATTTGTAAAGATGATCGTCAGGTCGGCCCCCGGAAAACCAGGATATGGCAGCCTGAAGAGCCTACTGCAGTGGCGTTTTGAGCAGGCCGGAAAAGGGAAGTGCTACCACGGGGATACCCTCCTCGAGGAGTTCCTGGGCTGTTTGCACAGATGTCTGACCATGAATAGCCCGCGCCGGAACTTCATTGGCCTGCATAGCGCGGGCCTCTTCTGCGAAGCGATCACCCACATCTTCACTCGTGGAAAGCATCTTACGGACGACCGCAATCGCCGCCGCAAGGGCCTGAGAGTGCTCCGAAGACCCCCCCACGGAGGCTGCCATACCGGAGTGTCCACTGTCTTGGGCCACACCCGACGACAACGGCTGCTCGGGTTGCTCGGTGGCCCCCGAGAGATTCAAACGCGGGGCCGAAAGCGTCTTCTCGACCGCATGGCTATCGCAGAACGGGCAGGACAGCAAACCACGCGAGCGCTGGTCCTCAAAGGCGAGGTGACTGCGAAACCAGCCCTCAAACGCATGGCCGTGCTCGCACTTCAGATTAAACACTTTCATCGTGTGAATTTTAGGCGATCTGGCCGCGAGACAAGGCCGGCGCACGGCGATAAGGATTGGAGAAGAAAACAAAGTGAACCTGTAGGCCGGATTCTGTTACGAAGAACCGCTTGAGGTTCTTTATGGCGACCATCCCTCTAGGCCCCCTGTTGCCAGTGGGCTCAAGCCACCTACCCGCGTGCATCGGGCGGGACACCCGTTCTGGCAAAGCCAGGCGCACGCCTATTTGGTGTTGCTCCGGGTGGAGGTTACCGCGTTTCACGTCCACACGGTTGCCCGTGTTTACTCGTCTCTGTGGCCCTATTCCTCGCCTTGGGCACTCTTACGAGTGCTTGCTGCGTACGGCCGTTAGCCGTCACCCTACCCTATGGAGTCCGGACCTTCCTCTCCTGCACGCTGGCAGCAGCGGCCGCCCGGTTCACTTTGTTGCGTTTGATCATAACGGCTTTGGAGGAGGCTGCATACCATTATCGTTTTTAGTTCTAGCTATCATAGTTATATAAACCAATGGGCATACAGCATCAAAGCAAGATGACCGCATCGGCCCGGCCGCGGCCGCTAAGGGCACAGCTGATGCGAGGGACCATCGCGCCCATGCTCAGTGGGCTTGTGGCTTTGGCCGTGGTGATTTCTGCCACCACCCTGAGCCGACTGGAACGAGAAGTCGGCAATACCTTGGCCGCCCAGGCCTATTACTTCGCGGAACTGCTTGACATGACCATCGGCCGCCAGTTGATGGACTTGCAATCCCGCGCCGCGCTGCTGCCTGAACTTAGGCTGCATGAACAGCCCTTAAAACTTGCGCAGTGGCTCACCGTCATTCAGCGCTCCATTCCTGAATATGCGTGGATTGGTTACGCCAATGCAGACGGCCTGATCGTAGCCTCGGGCAACCATGTGCTCGAGGGCCACAGTGTTGTGGACCGGGATTGGTATCGGGAGGGACGACAGCAGGCCAGAACTGTCGACCTGCACGACGCAAAATTACTTGCCGCATCGTTGCCTGTCCGTGACGACGGGCAGCCTTGGCGATTCATTGACGTGACGGCCCCGGTCATACGGCGAGATGGCACCTTATTGGGTGTGCTGGGGGCGCACTTAAGCTGGGACTGGCTGATTGCGCAACAACAACGGTTTACCTCCTCGCTTCGACTGTCCCATCGCGTAGAGGTGATCGTCACAAGCACCGATGGATCTCCGCGACTTCTTGGCGTAGGCCTCGAGCCGCATGATGCCCGGGCCCTTCACAGCCATCGGGATGCAGCACTCGGCAACTCCGGATGGTCGCGAGAAACCTGGCCCGACGGGCAGACGTATCTGGTGGGCTACACCCGGCATCCAGGCTACGGTGAGGGCCATCAGCTCAACTGGGTCACCCTGATTCGGGTACCCCTACGGGAAGCCGTTCCACTCACGCACCAATCCATCGTGAACGTCTGGTTGGTGGTGCTTGGGGCAGCCCTTATTTTCATACTCGCGGCATGGCTACTGCTGCAACGATCACTCAGACCGATCGAGCGCTTAATGCACGACATTGGTGCCATCGCGCGTGACGGAGGCCGTGTTCAATGGAACCGTCACACCCCACATGAATTCGTACTGCTCGCGCAGGCCACCAATCAGCTGATCACCGCGATGGAGGCAGGCCAGCTCGCCGATCAGGCCAAATCCCGATTCCTTGCGGACATGAGCCACGAAATTCGAACACCACTGCACGGCCTGATGGGCCATGCCGAATTATTGAAACGTCAATTGGACTCCGCAAGCCACCATTCTGACCTTGACCACATCATCGCGTGCGCAAAAGAATTGCACGAGCTCGTCAACGATATCCTTGATCTCGCAGCCATTGAAGAACAACGCATCGTGCTAGAGCGCCAGCCGTTTGTCTTGAATGACATGATCCACGCCAACGTCGCATTGTTTGCGCCGCTGGCCCACCAGAAATCTCTGGACTATCAACTGAAAACACACGGCAGCGACGGCGTGACCATTCTTGGAGACCGCCGTCGTCTCGGGCAGATCGTCAAAAATATGCTCTCCAATGCGGTGAAATTCACTGATCACGGAAGCGTGACGATCTCGGTTCGGCTCCTTGATGCACCTCAGCCTGCAACGCCCGCTGTAAATGCACCGACAGGTGATGGCATCCTGACCATTGAAGTCCGTGACACCGGGATCGGCCTTCGCCAGTCGCAACAAGACGTCATCTTCGGCCGCTTTCAGCAAGCAGATCTCAGCACAGCGGCACGCTACGGCGGCAGCGGACTCGGGCTGCCGGTCAGCCGCGCACTTGCAGAAGCCATGGGCGGTCAATTGGCGTTGCAGTCCGAACTTGGGCGGGGGACCTGCATTTCGATTGCGATACCTGTCACGATGGATCGGTACGGCACCGAGATCCGTCCGCACGCCCCTGCAGCTGCTGCCCAAACCGCGACGCGCACCTTGCACGCCCTACGTGTGCTGGTGGTCGATGACGTGGCGATCAACAGGCAACTCTTGATGCGTTGGTGCGCCATGCAGGGCCATCAGGCAACCGAGGCAGCGACGGCCACCGAAGCGCTGGCCATTACCGATCAACAAACGTTTGACCTGGTGGTCATGGACATCGACCTTCCCGACGGAAACGGCCTTGATGTGGTGCGCCTGATACGCGCCCGGCCCACCGCGAATCCGCCCGTGATCGTGGCTCTATCGGGGCATGCGTTTGACCACGACGTGACGGCATCCCGCGACGCCGGGTGCAACGATCACCTGATCAAGCCTCTCAAGCTTGACGAGCTCGAAGAGCGCGTTGCACGACTTATGCGGTTGGCCTCACGCGGGCTGGGCGAAACACCTGCGGGTCTCGGTAATAGGCCGGGTGCTCATTCGCCGGGTCCCAGCCCGGAAGTCCCATGACCGGAATCGGAAGAAAGTCAGAGGGCATCAAGTCGCTGTGGGCATAGTCTGCCAAGACAGGATCGAGACATGGCCAAGATGCGCTTGCCGATGGCACCACCATCGCGTGGGCTGTAATGGCTTTATAGGGAGACCTCAATTTTTCCAAAAGTGCATGGCCAAACACCATAGGGAACCAATCACGTCCCCAACGTTGGCGATGCGTAATGAAGAGTGAAGGCCAGTCATGCTGTACCAGAAGATCTCGACACAGTGCACCATGTTCCGACGCTGCCACCACTAATAAATTCTCATCCCAAAGCGTAGCGGCATCGCGCAAGGGGCCGCGGCGAGAACGGTTCGTCTGACGCTCAATCGCCTGCGCCTGCAAACGATTCAAACGTGCCTTGGTGATAGGCGCATTGCACCAGACCAGCGCGTTGTACCGGTCGTGAAGGTTATCGCGGGTCGGTACGCATCCGGTATCGGCGATCCAAGACTCATAGGCACGGTCGGCAGCGCACGCGTCATGACCAACAAATTGCAACGGCTTGCCGTAGCCGGTTGAAGCTGAAAGCGCCCGCGCCTCTTGGTTCAACGCGTTGAGCAGATCGTCATAGGGCAATGACTCGACGCGATCCATCCAAGGGCCACGAAACCCATCGCGCCATGGCCGCCGGCTGTCAAACGCCAGTGACAAGCCCTTGAAAACTCCACTCAAGGCGCTGCCCCGCTGCCAGAGGCACAATCTGCCCATCGGCAAACGGCAACGTTTCTTCGATGATCTGCTCGGATTTCCACAACATCACTTTTGCGGTGTTCCGGGGGAGGCCGTAGAAATCCGGGCCGTAAAAACTTGCGAACGCCTCTAGGCGATCAAGTGCATTCGCCGATGCGAAGGCCTGGGCATAAAGCTCCAGTGCATAGGGCGCAGAGAAACAGCCTGCACAGCCACAGCCAGCCTCTTTGGTTGAACGCTCATGGGGTGCGCTGTCGGTGCCCAGAAAAAACCGTGGGCTGCCACTGGTGGCGGCGCGTAGCAACGCCTGACGATGGGTCTCGCGTTTAAGCACCGGGAGACAATACCAGTGCGGACGCAGCCCCCCCTCAAACAATGCATTACGGCTGTAGAGTAAATGCTGTGGCGTGATGGTCGCTGCAATGGGGCCCGATGCATCCTTGACAAAATCGACTGCCTGCTGCGTCGTGACGTGCTCCAACACGATACGAAGCTCTGGAAAGTCGCGGCGCAAGGGTGCCAAAATGCGATCGATAAATACCGCTTCGCGATCAAACACATCTACCTGTGCATCGGTCACCTCACCGTGCACGCACAACGGGATGCCGAACCGCTGCATGGCCTCTAGGGCGGGTGCGCAACGGGCGATGTCGGTCACACCACTGTCGGAATTGGTCGTAGCCCCTGCGGGATACAGCTTCACCGCCTTCACCACTGAGCTGTCGGCCGCACGCCCGATCTCATCGGCTGTGGTGTTGTCGGTAAAATACAGTGTCATCAAGGGCTCGAAATCGTAACCCTGCTCGATGAGACTATCCGGCACCATCGACCGAATACGCTGGGCGTAGTCTTGGGCCTCGGCCACTGTCGTCACCGGTGGACGAAGGTTGGGCATCACAATCGCACGGGCAAATTGCCTCACCGTGTAAGGCACAACCGACGCCAAAGCTTTGCCATCACGCAGATGCAAATGCCAGTCGTCAGGACGGGTGAGAATGAGTTTCTCCATGACCAGATGCGCTCCAAAAGGGGTGCTCTAAAACACTACGATCGCCCGATAGTCGTTGACATTGGTGCGGGTTGCTCCAGTGGTGATGACATCGCCCAGGGGTTCAAACAACCCAAGGCCATCGTTGTTATCCAACAATGCCCGCATGGAGAGGCCCTGTGCACGGGCACGCGTCACGGTATCGGACAACAGGACCGCACCCGCATGAGGACTGACACCATCAATGCCGTCGGTGTCCGCGGCAATTGCAACAGCACGATGTGCAACACCAAGATCATCTAACGCAAGCCCCAGGGCAAGTAAAAATTCGACACAACGCCCTCCTCGGCCGCTACCCCGCACGGTGACCGTACACTCGCCCCCCGAAATCAGGGCGACGGGCAGGCGAAAATCGCTGCTCGAAAACAAGGCCAGCTCACGTACCCAGGAGGCGTAGACCTGGGCGACATCACGGGCCTCTCCGGTGACCGAATCGCCCAACACGATGGGCCGTATGCCTGCCTGCGAAAACACCCTCGAGGCTGCTTCAAGACTGGCATGCGCGGTCGCAATCACAACAGTGCGCGCGTGAGAGAGCCGCGCATCACCGGGCTTGGGTGTCTCAGGCTTTTCACCGCGAACACCCGCAGCCAGATGGGCCTCTACGGAGGGGGCAGGCACCACACTCCAACGGCGCAGCACGGCCTGGGCGTCGGCATAGGTTGATGGATCCGCCGAACAGGGGCCCGACGCGATCGCCGAAGGGTCATCTCCGACAACATCCGATATCACCAACGCCGTGACCGGAGCCCTGGAGGCCAGCGCGAGTTGTCCACCTTGAGCTTTCGACAGATGCTTACGCACCACGTTCATTTCCGTAATAGGAGCACCTGACTTCAACAAGGCCTGCGTTAACGACTTCAGATCAGAAATGCTCACGCCATCGACAGGCAAGGCCAGTAAGCTCGAACCACCACCCGAGACCAGAACAATCAACTGATCGTCTTCGGTGAGCCTGGTCACCTGCTCAAAGAGTTCAGCCGCAGCCTGTTCGCCAGAATCATCGGGCACGGGATGGCCGGCCTCCACACAACGGATCCGCGTAAGCGGTAGACCATGGGCATAACGCGTAATCACAATTCCCGAAAGGGGCTGATCGTGGGGCCAAACCGCTTCGACCGCAGCAGCCATGCTGGCGGCCGCCTTACCAGCCCCCACCACCAAGGTACGGCCCCGGGCAGGCGGATTCGGCAGATGCTGGGCAACTATCTTGAGCGGATCTGCAGCAGCAACAGCCGCCTCAAAACTCTTGCGCAAAAGCGCGGATGCTGACAGGTTGTCCATGGTGAGGTGAATTATTGACCAAAACCGATCATGTGCCCGTCGCGACCGCTTCCGCGATCGCCTTGCCCACATCCACCGTGGAGGCCGTTCCCCCCAGGTCCCGCGTGGTGGGTCCGCTCTGCAAGACGTCTTCAATGGCACGCAAAATTGAATCGTGGGCCTGTGGAAACCCCAGGAAATCCAACATCAGAGCGGCCGACCAGATCTGTGCGATCGGATTCGCAACGCCCTTGCCCGCGATGTCAGGCGCCGACCCATGAACCGGCTCAAACAACGAAGGAAATCGACGCTCAGGATTAAGGTTCGCCGAGGGTGCGATACCGATGGTCCCCGTGCAGGCCGGCCCAAGATCGGAAAGGATATCGCCGAACAGATTACTTGCCACCACCACATCGAACCAATCCGGATGCAACACAAAATTGGCCGTAAGAATATCGATGTGGTATTTGTCGACCCTTACTTCGGGGTAACGCGTGGACATGTCGGCCACACGGCTATCCCACCAGGGCATTGTGATAGCGATGCCATTGGATTTAGTGGCCGATGTAAGGTGCTTCTTGGGCCGCTTCTGAGCAAGTTCGAATGCGAATTTCAGAATACGATCGGTGCCAAATTTACTCATCACCGTCTCTTGCACGGCCACCTCACGCTCAGTGCCCGGAAACATGATGCCTCCGACGGCCGAGTACTCGCCCTCGGTATTTTCACGGACCACAAAAAAATCGATATCGCCCGGCTTGCGGTCGGCAAGTGGGCACCGTACGCCCGGCATGAGCCGAACAGGGCGTAGATTCACGTACTGGTCAAACTCCCGGCGAAACTTGAGCAATGATCCCCAGAGGGAGATGTGATCCGGAACGGTGGCCGGCCAGCCAACCGCACCAAAAAAAATCGCATCGTGGCCACCAATCTGCTCTTTCCAGTCCGCCGGCATCATGTCGCCATGCTTTTGATAGTAGTCGCACGACGCAAAATCAAAATGATCGATGGATAACGAAATTCCAAATGCTCTGGCGGCTTCATCCAGCACCCGAAGCCCTTCAGGCATCACTTCCGTGCCAATGCCGTCGCCCGGGATGGCAGCAATGCGAAACGTGGTCATAAAGCTCCTTGATGGGGGCCGCAAACGGCCGATGGTCAGTGGCTGAGAATCTTGGATAAGAATTCTTGCGCACGAGGGCTGCGGGGGGCGCCGAAGAATTCATCCTTGGTGCAGTCCTCTACGATTTTTCCAGCGTCCATGAAGATCACGCGATCGGACACTTTTCGTGCAAATCCCATCTCATGAGTCACCACCATCATGGTCATGCCCTCTTTGGCCAATGACACCATGACATCGAGCACTTCGTTGACCATTTCAGGATCCAAGGCCGAGGTCGGCTCATCAAACAGCATCGCCATTGGATCCATGCACAAGGCACGCGCGATGGCCACACGCTGCTGCTGACCACCCGACAACTGGCCGGGAAATTTTTCAGCATGAATACTCAGGCCTACACGTTCGAGCAGTTTTTTTGCCTTGTCGTGGGCTTCCTCTGGGGGCCGGCCTAAGACTTTGATCTGGCCCAATGTAAGGTTCTCCATCACCGAGAGGTGGGGAAAGAGCTCAAAGTGCTGAAAGACCATGCCGATCTGCGAGCGCAGCTTCGGCAGGTTCGTCTTTGGGTCGCCCACGGATACACCATTGAAGATGAGCTCACCTTTTTGAAAAGGCTCGAGGCCATTGGCGCACTTAATAAGCGTGGACTTTCCTGAGCCCGACGGCCCGCAGACCACGACCACTTCACCTTTGGAGACCTGGGTGGAGCAATCATCGAGCACTTGAAAACTGCCGTACCACTTGCTCACGTTTTTAAATTGAATCATGGTCTAGACACTCGTTGGTTAGCGAATAATCGAAATGCGAGCCTGAAGCCGGCGTACATACATGGAGGCCGTGAAACAAATAATGAAGTACACCAAAGCCGCGAAGGTATACATCTCTACCAGCCGGTGATCGCGGTTGGCAACCTTTGATGCAGCACCGAGAAAATCGGTGCTGGAGATGACATACACCAGCGAGGTGTCCTGAAACAAAATAATGGTCTGTGTCAGCAGCACCGGCAACATGTTCCGAAAGGCCTGAGGCAAAACAATAAATGACATGGTCTGCCGGTAATTCAGGCCAATGGCGTAGCCCGCAGCAACCTGTCCTTTCGGAATCGACTGGATGCCAGCGCGCATGATCTCGCAATAAAACGCTGCCTCAAACATCGTGAATGTAATCAAGGCGCTGGCAAACGCACCGACCTTCATGGGCTGATTGCTACCGGCCAGCCATCCGCCGATATACGGCACCAGGAAAAAGAACCAGAAAATAACCAGCACCAGAGGCAAGGAACGCATGATGTTCACGTAGCTGCCCGCGATCAGATTGAGCGATTTGTACGACGATAGCCGCATCAGGGCCAACAATGTGCCCAACACGATGCCGCCCAGCATGGACAGCAGGGTCAGGGTGACCGAAAAGGTCATGCCATCACGGAAAAGATAAACCCAGGAGCGCTGGATCACATCGAAATCAAAGTCGTATCCCATGATCAATGCCCCGCTGCAGCGGCCTGATTCTGGCTGCCGATAAACCCGGGAACACGGATCTTGCGTTCCACCTGACGCATGGCCAACACCACCAGGAGATTGACCATCAGATAAATCACCGTGGCCGCGGCAAAAGCCTCGAACACCTGAAAACTAAATTCTTGCATTGCCCGGGCTCGGGCCGTCAATTCCATCAGGCCGATCGTCAGTGCGAGTGAACTGTTCTTGATCGTGTTCAGAAACTCGGAGGTCAAAGGCGGCAAGATGATGCGAAACACCATGGGCAGCAGCACATAACGATAGGTCTGTGCACGGGTCAGGCCAATGGCCAGCCCGGCCATCTGCTGGCCACGGGGCAACGACTGGATGCCGGAGCGAACCTGTTCGGCCACGCGTACCGACATGAATGTTCCCAGGCAAAGCACCGCCGGGACCAATGACGCCCAAGGCGGCGGCATTGCCTTGATCGCATCACCGAGGCCTTTGGGCACCAGCTCAGGAAGCACGAAATACCAAAGGAACATTTGCACCAAGAGCGGCACGTTACGAAAGAGCTCGGTATAAGCAAAACAAACCCGCTCAATACCCTTGTGGCCCGTGGTACGCAGCGTACCAACCGCAATACCAAGGACAAGCGCGATGATCCAGGCCAGTGCGGCCGTGATCAGCGTCCAGACAAGTCCGCCGATCAAATAGTTCAGGTAGGTACCCGTTGCTCCGGGCTCCATCTGAAAGAAGATTCCCCAATTCCAGTTGTAATTCATTGGCGTTCACCTTGCGGAGAAGTTGCCGAGGTTCGGCATGCCCGAACCGCAGCCCGGGCCAAGGCATCAGTAGCATCGATACAGATCTCGCGAACGGCTAACCGACCCAGCACCAATGGTAACTCGGTGCACGCCAAAAGGATGCGCTCAACGCCTTGGGCACAGAGATCGTCGACCACCGAGGCAATCGATTGAACGGCTGCATCATGCTGGCCCGCTTTGATCAGCCCAATCCCGCTCACGATGTGCTCCAGCTGCTGATCGGTCGGCAACAGAAGATCAAACCCGGCGTCGGCCAGACGCTGCTGATAAAACCCTGAGGCAAGCGTGCCCCGGGTCGACAACAAAGCCACACGACGGACTCGATCCGCAACCAGCATCTCACAACAAGCATCTGCGATATGCAGCACAGGCACCGGCACCGAGGCCTGCAGCTCGGCATGCCAGTGGTGGGCCGTGTTGCAGGCGATCGCGATGCACTGCGCCCCCATTTGCACAAGCCCCGCTACACCGGCCTGCATTTCCGGCAGAGGGGATCGCCCGGTGCCGAAAATCGCCGCCGATCGATCAGGGATCTGCGGCACATTCCAGACCACCACCGGAAGGTGTTCTTGATCGGTGTGGGCAGCCGTCTGACGCAGCACCTTGTACTGCAGGTCAATCGCTGCTTCCGGCCCCATACCACCAAGAATGCCCAATCGCTTCACACCAGACTCCATTAAAAAAAGGGGGAACGAATGCTCCCCCCTTTCTAAAACAAAAAACCAGAACGCTAAATAATTACTGGTATGCGGCAGGATCCGGCGAGTCGGTCGGGTTGGCCACAACTTTCTTCAAGTTGGCGCTCATCGGAATGTTCATGTTGATGTTCTTGGGGGGAATCGGCTTCAAGAACCACTTGTCATAGATCTTGTTGATCTCACCCGACTTCATGAGTCCCGTGATGACACCGTCTGCAAGCTTTTTAAACTTGGGATCATCTTTACGGACCATAATGCCGTAAGGCTCAACCGACAAGGCCTCGCTGGAGATCTCGAAATCACCAGGGGTCTTGGAGTTAGCCACCAGGCCGGCCAGCAGAATATCGTCCATTGCAAATGCGGCAGCACGCCCAGTCTCTACCATCAGGAACGACTCGGCATGGCCATTGGCCGATACAATATTGATACCAAGATTTTGAGCTGCATTAAGCTCTGTCACTTGCTTGATGTTGGTCGTACCAGCAGTCGAGACCAGCGTCTTGCCTTTCAAATCGGCAAATTTCTTGATGCCGGAATTCTTCTTGTAAACGATTCGATTCGCGGTCACGAAGGTCGTGGGAAGGTAAGACACTTGCTTTTGACGCTCAGCGTTGTTGGTGGTCGAACCACACTCGATATCCACGGTGCCGTTGGCGAGCAGCGGAATACGATTGGCCGATGTGACCAGCTGATATTTGATTTCCATCTTGGGAAGGTTCAGCTCTTTTTTAACCGCATCAGCGACTTTCAGGCACAGGTCCATGGAATAGCCGATGGGCTGCTGCTTGTCATCGTAGTAGGAGAGCGGAATCGATGCGTCACGATGACCGATGGTGAACACTCCAGACTGCTTAACTTTGGCCAGGGTGTCGGCCGATGCTACGCCCGAGACGCTCAATGCCACCAAACCAACCGCTATCGCGGCTATTTTCTTTTTCATGCTTTCACCTATGAGGGTTAACTAAAAGAATCACGTAAGTTCCACGCGGAACGTGGAAGAATCTTGCCATTAAACGCCGGCCCGGGCCTACGGGAAACTACTAATACGCCGGGACTCTCGGTCCTGAAGCTCCCACAGTTCCGCGTAGCGCCCAGGGCGGGCCAATAGCTCGGCATGCCGGCCGACCTCGACCACCCGGCCACCCTCCAGCACAACGATCTGGTCTGCGTCGATGATGGTCGATAAGCGATGGGCAATCACCAATGTGGTGCGTCCTTTCGAGATCTCGACGAGCTCCTGCTGGATCGCCTTCTCCGATTCCGAGTCCAATGCCGATGTGGCCTCATCAAAAATGAGAATCGCTGGATTTTTAAGCAATGCCCGTGCAATCGCGACCCGCTGCTTCTCGCCACCGGAGAGTTTTAATCCCCGCTCACCCACGCGGGTATTGAGGCCGTCAGGCAAAGAGGCGATGAATCGGGAGAGGTGGGCCGCTTCGGCCACTGCGGCCACCTCGGCATCACTGGCCGAGGGCCGCCCATAACGAATGTTGTGTTCGAGGGTGTCGTTGAAAAGCACCGTGTCCTGCGGCACGATCGCAATCGCAGCACGCAGACTGCTCTGCGTCAGGTCTCGAATATCTTGGCCGTCGATCCGAATCGCACCCCGATCGACATCGTAAAACCGATAAAGCAGCCGTGACAGCGTGGACTTACCCGCACCCGAGGAGCCCACGACGGCAGTGGTCTGGCCGGCCGGCAAGCGCAGGGTCACATCGTGCAAGATCTGGCGTGCCGGATCGTAGGCAAACGACACCTTTTCAAAAAGGACCTCGCCGGGCCCACCCCGTAGTGGCGTCGCATGGGCACGATCATCCACCTCGCGGTGTTCGGCCATCAGGCCAAACATTCTCTCCATATCGGCCAGACTCTGCTTGATCTCGCGATAGAGCACACCGAGAAAATTAAGGGGGATGTAGAGCTGGATCATGAATGCATTGACCAAGACCAGATCGCCCAGGGTCATGCGCCCCTCCACCACGCCGACCGTCGCGCGCCAGACCATGAGCGTTACCGCAACCGAAATGATCAGGGCCTGTCCAATGTTCAACACCGACAATGAGGTCTGGTTTTTAATCGCCGCCTCCTGCCAGCGGCCCAGGCTTCGATCGTAACGGTCCGCCTCAAAGCGCTCGTTATTAAAGTATTTGACGGTCTCGTAATTCAACAGGGAATCGACAGCCCGGGTGTTGGCCCGAGAATCAAGATCGTTCATCGTGCGCCGAAGATTCGTGCGCCAATTGGTGACGATGACCGTATAGGCCACATACACCGTTAATGCCACCACGGTAATTACTGCAAACCAAATCTCGTAGTGGATCACGAGCCATGCCAAGACCATGCCTACCTCGAGAATGGTAGGAAGAATCGAGTACAACGTAAACGAGACAAGGCTGGAGACGCCGCGTGTCCCGCGCTCGATATCGCGCGTAAGGCCGCCAGTCTGCCGATCCAAATGAAAGCGCAACGAGAGCGCATGCAGATGCTCGAACACCTGCAAGGCAATTCTGCGCACGGCCTGCTGCGTGACGCGGGCAAAGACCACCTCGCGTAATTCTGTAAAGACCGTAGTCATGACACGCATGGCCCCATAACCAAGAATCAAGGCCATCGGCACTGCCGCCACCGCGATACCCGGCGAAGCGCTCACGTGATCCACAATGTCTTTGAGAACAACCGGCACCGCCACATTGGCGACCTTGGCAAGCACCAAGCATGCGAGTGCGAGTGCGACGCGGCCCTTGTACTGCCACAGGTAAGGCAGCAGCGCCTTGAGCGTTTCCCATTCACCCTTGGGGGCACCCTCGGGTGTAGGGTAAGTCTTACTAGGACGTTCGATGGTCGAGTGATGACGCATAGCCTGGCATCTTATACAGAGGCAATCCAGCCCTCGAGGGGATCGACACGATCGGGAAATCCAAACCGGGGCTGACGCACCGCGTGGGCCGCCTGAAGGGCGCAAATGGCGGCATCGATCAGATCCCCCGACCCATCGGCCACCATGGCGAGCCGCCATGGATGCGAGGCAGACAGCCGAACCGAGAGCCCTGCCCGGCCTGCAATGAGTGCGCCCAAGAGCTGCTCGCGCACGTGACGTCGCTCCTCGGTCTGCTTGGCAACCTCATCACTCTTGTAGGATCGTGTCGAGACTTTGCGGGCAGTAAAGCCCGGATACGCCTCAAGCCCAATGCGTTGGGCGGCCTCAGGATCAGCGCCCACGCAGAGACCGGGCAGCGTGAGCCCTGCACGCAGGAGCCGCGGCGCACCGGCATGGGCCATCCAGGCCACTGGCGGATTTGTCCAGCGCATGGCCGGACTTGAGCCTGCGGGCCGATCGGTCTGACGGTAAACGTACTTCTGTCCGGCAGGCCGTGCGTCACAAAATGCTTTAAAACACCCCCGCAGCACGGCTCGATCCTGTTGGCCATACCACTGAATAAACTCAGGCCATGTGGTGGGCCATCCGTAGTGTTCAATCAACGCGCGCGGCATGCTAAAGGGAAGATCAAACCCGGCCACCCACGGGCCAGCATGCATGAGAAATGCATCAAACGCACCAAAGTCGGGGGCGGCCACCACCTGATCCATGCAGTACTGATCACCGACCAGAGTGCCCACGGCGATCGTGATCGGTTTTTTTCGGCTCGGCGCGGAGCTAAAGTCCACGCCGTAGACGCGCAATTCCGAAAGCGCGGCAACACGTGCTTGTGATTGCATTGCCGAATCCCAACCGGCAGCGGCTGTTGATCGCATTACCGAATCCGAAATCCCGTGCGACTAAAGGCCACAAACACCCGCAGCGCGGTTAAAGCTATGGTCAAGCCCAGCGAGCGAAACACAGTCTTAAGCATGGTTGCCCGCACCGGGATCGGCTGCAGTCGTCGAGACGATTGCGCCATCGCAGCGTCGAGGCATTCGGTGAGCTCGGCTGCAATGGCACTGTCATCGGCGACCAGATTCGCCTCCAATGACAGTGTTAACGAGAACGGATCGATATTCGACGATCCCACGGTCACCGCTTGATCGATCACCGCAACCTTGGCATGGAGAAAGCTCGCTGTGTATTCATAGACTTCGACCCCACTGGCGACAAGCTCACCGATCAGGGCCTGCGTAGCCCAGGCGGTCCACCACTGATCACTGTTGCCTTGAATCAAGAGCCGCACACGAACACCGCGATGGGCGGCCCGAATCAAGGCCTGGCGAAATCGCCATGTCGGAACAAAGTAAGCATTGGCAATCACGATGCTGTTCTGCGCCGAGCGAATGTGCCACAGATACCAGCGCTCAATACTGCTGCGGTGGCGAAGGTTGTCCCGGAGCAAAAGACGAATCCGTCGCCCGCCTTGACGGCGGTTTGATGGCGGACGGCGCCGAAGATGGCGGCGGGTCTTGCGCCATGCATCCCGAACGCGGGCAAGCTCGGAAGATCGATGTGATGCCTCCATAAGCCGTCGCAGACTTCCACGCACCGCATTACGAAGACTGACCCGCCACCAAGACCGGCGCATGATGGCCGCCATTCGATACACCACACGTGAGGCCGTCGTGCAGACTGCAAAATCCAGTCGCGGCTCGGCCAATGCGCCGTGCACCAAATCAAACTGATCTCCGATAAGGTTGATGCCGCCGACAAAACCAACACGATCATCAATCAACACCAGTTTGCGGTGCAGGCGTCGCCATGTCCTGGGCGCGAGCCAACGCACACCCGGACGAAAAAGTTCGATCTCAATTCCGCTGGGCCCACAGCATGCGCGCACCCACTCCAATGCATGATGCGCACCAAACCCATCAAGCAGCATGTACACAGCCACACCACGGCCCCGCGCACGAATCAGGGCCTCCAAAACCCGTCGCGTTGGTGGGTCATCATGAATGAGGTAAGACTCGACATAGATCACCGATCGGGCATCGTCGATGGCCTGAATCAACGCGGGAAAGTAGGCATCCGCGCCCTGCAGCAATCGAACGGCAGACGGCGGTGCACCCATGGCTACGCGTCAGAGTCGATCAGGAGTGGCGTGAGGCGCCACATCGGGCGGCAGGCCCACACGACGGGGAAGTTCACGCAGGGCCTGGGCATTGCTCCACGAAAAACAGCGCTCAGCTGCAACCTGCCAGGGGCACCACTCGTAGCGCAGATGCTCCCGGGCTGACAATGAAATCGATACGTCGGAAGGAACGCATACACTGAACACATGTTCCACATTCTCGGTCACGCCTTCCGGATAACGGTGCCGCCAATGTGGATAAATCTCGTAGGTCTGAGAAAACCCCCAGTCCAGAAGCGCAGAGGGGGCGAGCCGCTCCACGTCAATGCCCGTCTCCTCCCAAAGCTCTCGGCGCGCGGTCTCCGCGAGCGGCTCCTGCCAATGATCACGGCTACCCGTGACCGACTGCCAAAAACCAGGGTGATCGGCGCGCTCTAAGAGTAAAACCTGAAGGTCGTTGGTATGAACGATCACCAAGACAGATTCTGGAATTTTTGTTCCGGCCACGGATGAATCCTGTCTATCGAAACGACAAAAGAGCAGGCAGCCACAGCGCCACCGCCAAAACCGCGAGAAAAACACGCGTCGATGCATTGAGCAGTTGGAATGCAGATGTCAGGTCGCCTTTGGATACGAGTCGTCGGGCCTGCCACGCTGGAACAATCGCACTTACGACCCAAAACGCCGCAGGCGGAAGGTTGGTAAACAGTGTGGAAATGGCGACGGTGCCGGAAGCAAGGTACAAGAGCAGCACCGCAATCTTTGCGCCCGACACGCTGGCATCGCGCTCAATCCATGCGCCGACACCGGCCAGACCCAAGGCCAACCCCACCACCAGCGCGCCACGCGAGGGTAATTGAAATGACATCGAGAATTCAGTGGCCACCACCACCGCAAGGCTGGCCAAGACCATGCCTACGCCAAGCGCAAATTGGCGCTGCGGCGGTACTTGCAAAACACGCGGGAAGCCAATGAAACGGGAGACGCTAACCACAATCAAGGCGCTTGCCAGCGACGGGATCAGTATCCACGCCGGATGGGCCACCCAGCCGATGTCGCGCCGACCCAATGCGACCGCCATGCCAAGCGCGACGGCCACGAGGGCGTAGACCAGCGCGGTTTTCACAGCCGATCAGCCTGCGATCTTAGGTGTCTCGCGCAGACGAATGTGGAGCTCGCGCAGCTGTTTTTCATCGACCGCAGACGGCGCCTGCGTAAGCAAACATTGGGCGCGCTGCGTCTTGGGAAAGGCAATCACATCGCGGATACTCTCTGCACCTGACATGAGGGTGACAAGACGGTCCAGGCCAAACGCGATGCCGCCATGGGGTGGGGCGCCGTACTGCAGTGCCTCGAGCAGAAATCCAAATTTTGCTGCCGCCTCTTCCGGGCCGATTTTCAAGGCACGGAAAACAGTGCTCTGGACGTCCTCACGATGGATACGCACCGAACCGCCGCCGAGTTCCCAGCCGTTCAGGACCATGTCATAAGCCTTGGCAAGGCAGCCGCCGGGATCGGTGGTCATACGCTGCTCATGCCCATCCTTCGGTGCCGTAAAGGGATGGTGCACCGCGACCCATCGATCGTCCTCTTCATCATGCTCAAACATGGGGAAGTCCACGACCCAGAGAGGCCGCCAGCCTGCTGTGAACAGCTGCCGCTCCTTCGCAAAATCGCTGTGACCAATTTTTAGTCGCAACGCCCCGAGCGCATCGTTCACGACCTTGGCTTTGTCGGCACCGAAGAAAATCAGATCGCCATCTTGTGCACCAGAGCGCTCGAGAATCGCCGTGAGGGCATCGTCGCTGAGATTTTTAACGATCGGAGACTGAAGACCATCACGGCCCTTGGCCCGCTCGTTGACCTTGATCCACGCGAGGCCCTTGGCGCCATAGATCTTGACAAACTCGGTATAGCCATCGATCTCACCCCGCGACAATCCGCCACCGCCGGGAATGCGCAGACCGGCCACGCGGCCCTTCGGATGATTGGCAGGCTCTGAAAATACTTTGAACTCCACCTGCTTCATCACGTCAGTGAGCTCGGTGAATTCCAACGCCACCCGCAGATCGGGCTTGTCCGATCCGAAACGGGCCGTCGCCTCGCCGTAGGTCATGACCGGGAACGACTCGGGCAAGGCCACCTCCAGCACCGAAGCGAACACATGGCGAATCATCCGCTCAAACAGATCCCGGATTTCCTGCTCGTTTAAAAACGAGGTTTCACAATCGATCTGGGTAAATTCGGGCTGACGGTCGGCCCTCAGATCTTCATCACGAAAACATTTAGTGATCTGGTAGTACCGATCAAATCCCGACACCATCAGCAGCTGCTTAAAGAGTTGCGGCGACTGAGGCAATGCAAAAAACTCCCCCGCATTGACCCGAGACGGCACGAGGTAGTCCCGCGCACCCTCTGGCGTTGATTTGGTGAGCATAGGCGTCTCAATATCGACAAAACCCTGTGCGTCCAGATAACGGCGGACTTCCATCGCCACTCGGTAACGCAGCATCAGATTTTTCTGCATGAATGGCCGGCGAAGATCCAGCACACGATGGGTGAGACGCGTTGTTTCAGAAAGATTGTCATCGTCAAGCTGAAAGGGTGGCGTCACCGATGGGTTCAGAACGACGATGTCATGGCACAGAATTTCGACCGCGCCACTCTTCAGATTGGTGTTCACAGTGCCGGCCGGGCGGTCACGGACCAGGCCCTTGACCTGCACGCAGAACTCATTGCGCAGTGTCTCGGCAATCGCAAACATCTCGGGCCGATCGGGATCGCAGACCACCTGGGCCAGGCCCTCTCGGTCACGCAGATCGATAAAAATAACGCCACCGTGGTCGCGACGACGATGGACCCAGCCACACAGAGTGACCTGCTGACCGAGTTGCTCTTTGCACACAGAGCCGGCGTAATGAGAGCGCATAGATATTCCTAACAATCAATCAAAGAAAACAGGCCCGCTAGGCCTTGGGTTTTGATGCCAATGGCGGGACGGTGCCCATGCTGACCACGTACTTCAGTGCGGCATCGACACCGATCGACAACTCCACCACCTCGGTGCGCGGCATCATGAGAAAAAAACCAGACGTGGGGTTAGGCGTCGTGGGTACATAGACCGATACACAGTCGGCAGGAAGATGCTGGGCCACCTCGTCGGAAGGCGATCCGGTAAGAAATGCGATGGTCCAGGCACCTTGACGCGGGTACTGCACCAAGACCGCCTGTCGAAAGGCCTGGCCGTTGGGCGAGAGAATCGTATCGCTGACCTGCTTGACCGATGAATAAATCGATCGCACCAACGGGATGCGGTGCATGAGTCCTTCCCAGAACTCCACCAGCTTTTGACCAATCAAATTGGCCGCGAGAAATCCGGTCACCAGAATCAATGCGACCACCAGCAGCACGCCAAAACCAGGGATATGCACGCCAAACAACGACTCCGAACGCAGTGCAATCGGCAAGACGCTGTCCAGCGCGCCAAAGATCCATGTGATCACCCATATCGTGATCGACAACGGCGCCCACAGAATGAGTCCTGCAAGAAAATAACGCTTGAAGTGGGTGCGGACGCGTTGCATGGTCGGAGGGACTCAGGCCGATCCGGACGCCGTGGATGTGGCGGTAGCCGGCGCGGGCGCAGCCGGCGTGGCGGCATCGGAAGAAGGCGCTGCTGCGCCTGTTGTGGCAGTTGATGCGGCCGAAGTGGCGTCGGAAGACGCCGGTGCTTGGCTTGATTTTTTCGACCCGTCACGGAAATCGGTCACGTACCAACCCGTGCCTTTGAGCGCAAAACCGGCAGCAGTAAGTTGCTTGACGAAACGGGGCGCCCCACATTCTGGGCAGTCCACAAGCGGCGGGTCGTACAGTTTCTGGAGGGCGTCTTTTTGAAACCCGCACCCCTCACAGCGGTAGGCATAGATTGGCATGGCTTTTCATTTCCCGAAAAAACGCGCGCCGCATAGGCGGCGCGAGACTGTTGAGCTATACCCCTGAATTTTAGCGGGTCTGGTGGGCCTTCGGGGCAGCCCCAAGGCCGCTAGAACGGGATGTCGTCGTCGAGCTCGTCAAACCCAGGTGCCTTCGCGGGCGCCTTGCCGGCCCGGGCGGGGGCTCCCCCACCAGCGGGCTCGGATCCAGCATCGGAGGCAGCTTCATCGCGCCGGCCACCCACAAACTCGAGTTCAGTAATACGGGCGCGAAGGGAGAACCCCTGGCCTGAACCATCTTTCTTGTCGTATGTCTCGATGTGGGGTTCGGACATGGTCACGAACACCTGGGACCCTTTCGACAGAAACGGCTGGAGCTTCTCCACCCGGTCTCCCCACATCGTGGCATTGACCCACTGCGTGGGCCGACGCCCATCATTGCCTTTTCGGCCGTAATCAAAGGCCAACGAAATGTCCATAACGGCCTTGCCGTCAGGGGTGTATCGCGCCACGGGCTCATTGCCGATACGTGCAACTCCAACCATCAACATAGTCTTCTCCTAAAAAAGTGTCCGCCAACGGGACAGCCCTAAGCATGGATCGAGGCATTCACTTCTTCGATCCCCTCTTTGACCTAATCCGATAGCATGGCCCAAAAGGCCCCACCAACCGCTCCCACCCTTCGATTACGACTGAACTACCGACGGGGTTGGCTTGCGGGGCCCCAATTCGATCAGCCCAGCCGAAATGATGCCCCAAACCAGAATTGCGGCAGCGCACGCCCAGTACACCGCCTCAGGACCGAAGGCCTTGGTCATGCTGCCGCCAATCAGGCCGCCCATAAACAGGCCCAAAGACTGTGTCGTGTTGTAGATCCCAAGGGCCAGCCCACGATGCTCAGCCGGTGCCACGCGGGACACCCATGAGGGTAAAAATGCCTCCAGCACATTAAACGAGGTGAAAAACGCAAACAGCACCAGTGCCCAGATCCAGATCACGTGAGGACTCCATGCGAATCCCAATACGGCCAGGCCCATCAGTGCAATGGCCCCCAGGAACGCTGGCTTGTTTTGGCCACTGCGCTCGGCCCAGAAAATAGGAATGATCATGGCAGCAAATGAACATAAGACCACGGGGAGGTAGATCTTCCAATGGTCGGCCAAGGCCATGTCCATATCAATCAATGCCAATGGGATCACAACGAACAATGCGGTTTGAATCATGTGAATCATGAAAATGCCAAGATTCAGCCGCATCAATTGCCCATTCGAAAATACCGTTCGGTTGGCCTGCGCAAAGGAGTAGTCGGGCGCCTTCTTGTGCGCGGGCTCGCGCATCCGCACGACCGGCCACATGGCGGCCATCACCAGCAGGCCCGTGAGCCAGAACAATCCATCCATGCCCATGGCAGCCGACAGCACCGGCGCTACGATCAATGACAAGGCAAATGAGAGCCCAATCGTTGCCCCAATCAGGGCCATGGCGCGGGTTCGAACCTCATCACGCGTGGAGTCGGCAAGAAACGCCGTCACGGCCGCAGAGATTGCGCCAGCGCCCTGAAGGGCTCGGCCTACCGCTAGCCATTGAATGCTCGTGGCGATCGCCGCCACGAAACTGCCGAGCGCAAAGACGGCAAGGCCTACAAGAATCGTTTTGCGTCGGCCATACCGATCCGATGCGATGCCAAAGGGAATCTGAAAGAACGCCTGCGTGAGGCCATAGATACCCACTGCGATCCCGATCCACAACGGATCGGCACCACCGTCAAGATGCTTGGCCTCTGCCGCCAAGATGGGAAACACCAGGAAAAGCCCCAGCATGCGCAGCCCATAGAGCATGGAGAGCGACAGACAGGCCCGCCATTCATCTCGCGTGAACCGAATTTTTAAATGTGCGTTGGTCATGTTGACCGGTTATAGTAGTCGATTGGCCGCGCCGAACCCGCTTTGGACACCAACGTGTGCAGCACGCCAACGCCGAAACCACCACATCCCGATGAGCCCCAAGAACGTGCACGAATGAGCGACATGATCCGGGTGCGGGGCGCCCGCACCCACAACCTTAAGGCGATCGATATCGACCTGCCTCGGCACCGCCTGATCGTGATCACAGGGCTGTCCGGGTCCGGCAAATCGTCACTGGCGTTTGATACCTTGTATGCCGAAGGCCAACGACGTTACGTGGAATCGCTGTCGGCCTATGCGCGCCAGTTTCTTCAGCTGATGGAGAAGCCTGATGTCGATGTGATCGAAGGTCTGTCTCCGGCCATTGCCATCGAACAAAAAGCGTCAAGCCACAACCCGCGTTCGACGGTCGGCACGGTCACCGAGATTCATGACTACCTAAGATTGCTGTTCGCACGTACCGGGGTGCCGCACTGCCCGGACCATCCACACCACCGGCTGGAATCACAGACCATCTCGCAGATGGTGGACCACATGCTGGCCTGGCCCGAACAGACCAAGTTGACGGTACTGGCCCCGGTACTCTCGCACCGAAAAGGCGAGCATGCCGACCTCATCAATAGCCTGCGCGCGCAAGGCTTCGTGCGTGTCCGTGTTCAGACAGAACACGGAGAACCTTCCATCGTCGATCTCGACCAGATGGCTCCGATGGGAAAGCATCAAAAGCATTCGCTCGATGTGGTCGTGGATCGACTGAAAGTAAAACCCGAGAGTGGGCAACGTCTGGCCGAATCGCTTGAAACTGCACTACGGCTGGGCGATGGCCGGGCCATCATTGCCACCGACCCCCCTGCAGAGGCCAGGGCAGACCATGTGTTTTCGACCAAGTACGCCTGCCCCGACTGTGGGTTCAGCCTAAAAGATCTCGAGCCACAGCTGTTTTCATTCAACAGCCCTTCGGGGGCCTGCCCGGACTGCGATGGGCTGGGCATGATGGATTATTTCGATGCGAAACGCGTTGTGCAATTCCCCCAGTTAAGCCTTGCATCAGGCGCAATCAAAGGCTGGGATCGACGAAATGCGTTTTACTTTCAACTGCTGCAAAGCCTCTCGGAACACTATGGGTTCGATTTGGAGACGCCTTTTGAGCAGCTGCCGTCAGCGATACACGATGTGCTGCTCCATGGCAGCGGGGAAACGGTGATCGCACTGCGCTACCCGGGTGAGCGCGGAAAAATCGTGATCAAACAAGAGCCGTTTGAAGGCATACTCCCGATTCTTCAGCGCCGCTGGGAAGAAACCGACTCGACGGCCGTGCGCGAAGAGCTTGGACGGTACCGAAACACGCGAGAGTGCCCCGCGTGTGCCGGAACCCGACTCAAACGCGAGGCACGGTTCGTGCGCGTTGGGCTTCCAGGGCACGACACCGACTTGCCCAGCCTCTTGCATCAGCCCCTGCGTGATGTCTGCGCCCTCATTGAAGGGCTTGAATTGCCGGGAATGAAAGCGACCATCGGCGAAAAAATTCTTTCTGAAATCACCTCGCGCCTGACATTTCTGATCAATGTTGGCTTGGATTACCTGACACTGGATCGGCCGGCTGCCACCCTCTCCGGCGGAGAGGGCCAGCGCATCCGTCTGGCCAGCCAAATCGGCGCCGGACTCTCGGGCGTGATGTATGTGCTGGATGAACCTTCCATTGGACTGCATCAGCGGGACAATGATCGGCTCTTGGCCACCTTGCATCGGCTGCGCGATCTGGGCAACACCGTCATCGTGGTGGAACACGATGAAGATGCTATTCGCTCGGCCGACCATGTGGTGGATATGGGGCCTGGTGCAGGTATTCATGGCGGAGAAATTGTGGCCCAGGGCACACCTCAGGCGCTGATTCACCACCCGGACTCGCTTACCGGGCACTACCTCTCGGGCCGCCGCGCCATTGAAGTGCCCGTAAAACGCCACGCGCCATCGTCAAAGTGGCTGTCGATCTCCGATGCTTGCGGCCACAACCTTAAACATCTGACAGTAGAAATCCCGTGCGGGCTCATGGTGTGCGTGACCGGGGTCTCCGGGTCCGGAAAATCGACACTGATCAACGACACGCTGTATGCGGCAGCAGCCCAGAAAATTTATGCGGCCCATGCCGTACCTTCTGCGCATGCCGCTATTGAAGGCCTCGAGTATTTTGACAAGGTGATCGCCGTCGATCAGAGCCCCATTGGCCGCACACCGCGCAGCAACCCTGCCACCTACACGGGGCTCTTCACCCCGATTCGAGAGCTGTTCGCCCAGACGCCGACCGCACGGGAGAGGGGCTACGATGCCGGCCGCTTCTCATTTAATGTCAAAGGCGGACGATGTGAGGCCTGCCAAGGTGATGGGCTGGTCAAAGTTGAGATGCACTTCCTTCCCGATGTCTATGTGCCATGCGACGTCTGCCACGGGCTGCGCTATAACCGGGAGACGCTGGATGTGCGCTACCGCGGGAAAAATATCGCCGAAGTTCTTGGCCTGACCATTGAGCAGGCCATGGAATTTTTCCGGGCGGTGCCCGCGGTGTCTCGGCGTCTGCAGACATTGCTGGATGTCGGCCTGGGCTACGTAAAGCTCGGGCAGAGTGCCACCACCCTGTCGGGCGGTGAGGCGCAACGCGTGAAACTCTCGCAGGAGCTCTCCAAGCGCGACACCGGACGAACGCTGTATATCCTGGATGAACCAACAACAGGCCTGCACTTCCATGACATTGCGCTTTTACTGCGCGTGTTGCATGCACTTCGTGATGCGGGCAATACCTTGGTGATCATTGAGCACAACCTTGATGTGATTAAAACGGCCGATTGGGTCATCGATCTTGGCCCAGAGGGCGGTGATCAGGGGGGGCATCTGGTGGCCACCGGCACGCCCGAAACCGTCGCCCAGTGTGAACAGAGTTATACCGGCCGCTATCTGGCCAACGTACTAAAACCGAAGACCCGAGGCCAGAACACGTAACGGTTTGCCGAGTCCGTCGTGCACCGCTACGATCATTTCGCCCATGGCCAGATGGTGCTGGGTGAGCGAGGACACCGTGACCTGATGCGTCACCCAGACCTCGAATTGCCCGGACTGAGCACCCTGCGCGCGCTGCTGGGCTGCCACCATCGCATCGCTAAGCTGACGATCACGATTCCCATGACCCTGAAAAAAAGAATTCAGGGCTGGCCAGGGCTCAATCGTTATCGACGGACCGGCATTTTGATTGCCAAATGCCAATACTGCGGTATCCATGCATCGGCACCACTGGCTGGATCGGAGACGCGTGGGCGTGAGTCCGCGATCACGAAACCACTGGCCCATCCGACGGGATTGCGCTTTGCCTTCCTCTGAGAGATTGCGCTGCGTTGCGCAGTCATCGAGCCGAAAGTTTGGCGGATCTCCAATACCTGGCACCGTCAACGCATGCCGAACCAAGACCAGAGCACCGGCACGGGCCAGTGCTGTGCGATAGACACCATCCACCCCATTCGGCACAGAAGGCTTTGCCGCGCGCAGCCCTCCGGCCGGCGAGACGACAGCCGAAGCCACTGCTGCTAGCAGCAGTCTGCGGCGAGTGATAAAGCATTGCACGTCAGTCATATGAAAATTTGGCGCGCGCCCTCTTGATGTCAGACCAGTCTCGGCCTAATGTTAGCGAAACACTTTCTTGTCATAACCTTTGGGGGAGGAATGGCATGGACTGGCAGCCCTACTTGAAGGCAAGCTGGGAACTCATCATGGAATCCGAGGGCAAAAGCCAGGTATTCCTCGACCAGGAGCTCGAGGCCTATCTGGTCCACATGATGGCGAGAAATTTTCGAAACAATGCGTTCCCGCCCGACATCGTCTGCCTTGAATTTGCGCGGGCCAAAACGCGCGATGATTTCCGGCAGATTGGTGACAGCTGTTTGTTTGTCGATGCCTGGGATGTCCGTCGTGCACGGCTGGTCGAACGCAACTACTACGAAAAAATGGGCCAGATCGCTTATACATCTGCCGCGGTGGTGGCCCGGCCGGCAGAGCAGCTCTTCGAGCTGATCGCAAAAGAGTTCGCAACGCTCTCGCGTGTTCTGCGTCAACTCAAGCCTGTGGTCAGCGGCCACGACGGTTTCTCGAGGGCATAACTACGAACGTTACTGACTACCCAAACACGTCGTCGAGTTTGCGTTTTGCGTCTTGCGCCCCATCGTTGGTCTTACCCCGCACCTCGGGAAACGTCACACTATCTCCGTTGCAGAGTGACCACCGATAAGACCCGCATGGCGCGGCGAAGAATTTTATAGACGTCAAGATCAAACACCGGGCGGCCGGATACCAGCAGCTCATCAAGATCATGCTCCTGGGTGGCCGAGCCAAGGTAACACCAACGGTCGACCACATGCATCACATCCCCCTCTCTCAAGCCCACCGGCCCTGGATGGGGCCACTGGGGAAGGCGGTGACGGGCCATGGCCATCATGAGTCGTGCATGGTGCAACTCCAGTTTTTCGTTGCCCGTGCATGCCCCCCGACACTGTTTAAGCTGCACACCAAAACAGGCTGCACCGGGTTTTACCTTTTCAAGGCCCAGCACTGATCTGCAGAGTTTCTCTTGTTGGGCAAGCTCGGACAGCATGGTGATGGCATCGCGCTGACTCCGAAACAGTCCATAAAGGTCGGGCTGCGCACCGAAATCAAGGTCTCGGGCCCATACAAGCTCGGGCGGGGTGATCTGAGCGGCCGCCTCCGATGTCCCAGCACCCGGGATGGCGGAAGGAATACGCCAGGCACACAATTCTTTGGTGCGACGTAGCCGCGTGTTGTGGCTAGGCTGAAGTGATTTGACCAGCGCCGATTCACGCAACAGCGATGACACCTCTCCGGCGGTCTCGATCCAGTCCACACGGCACACTTGCATCGAGAGACTCAGCTCCTTTCCGCTGGCGTGGTCGGAGGAAAAATGGGACATCACGCGTTTACGAATGTTCGTGCTTTTCCCAACATAGAGTGGAAAGTTGTTTGCGCCATAAAAAATATAGACCCCGTGGCCCTCGGGCAGCTGATCCGGAAGATCCGGATCCAACTGTGACGGCAGCGCGGGACGCGCCGTGAGTTTGCGCACGGCCTGCTCGATGCGATCGTAGGGCCACGCTTGGATCAGCCGCTGCCAGAACTGAAAGATCAAATCAGCATCTGCCAATGCGCGGTGTCGGCCAGAAGCGATAAGTCCATGGCGTGCAATCAGAGCATCGAGGTTATGACGGGCCTGCTCTGGATAAAGCTCGCGCGAGAGCTTCACCGTGCACAACACCCTGGCACGAAAATCAACCCCAAGCCGCTTAAATTCATTCTTGATGAACCCGTAATCAAACCTGGCGTTATGGGCAACAAACAAGCAGCCTTCAAGTCGATCAAAAACATCCTGTGCGATGTCAGAAAAAGAAGGAGCATCGGCAACCATGTCATTGGTGATGCCGGTCAGGCCCTGGATAAATTCGGGTATGACGCACCCAGGGTTGACGAGCTGACTGTATCGGGTCACCCCCTCTTGATGAACCAGCACGATGCCGATCTCGGTGATCCTGTCTTTGGTGGCCGTGGCACCCGTGGTTTCCAGGTCGACAAAGGCCAGAGGGATGCATGGAGACGTCATAAGCATTCAGGCCGTGCGGCCCCAGGGTCGATGCCGGCCAGGAACCGGTCTAGTTGATCCTATGCAGACGATCGATGGCCCGCTGCAGCGTCTCCGGCTGCTTTGCAAAACAGAAACGCACGGTGTTATTTTCAATGGGTTGTTCATAAAAACTGGACAGCGGGATGGCCGCCACACCAATCTCGGTGGTCAGCCAACGGGCGAATTC
>JBDLRC010000102.1:0-5952 GCA_039800265.1 Pseudomonadota bacterium | reverse complement strand
CAGCTGGGGAGGCATGATCAACGGTGTCATGACCCTCTCGGGCGCATGGCACAAACTGCGCAGCGACCCCATTCTGAAATTTCTGATCACATCGATCTCGTTCTATGGCATGTCGACCTTTGAAGGGCCGATGATGTCGATCAAAACCGTGAACGCACTCTCGCACTACACCGACTGGACCGTGGGCCACGTGCATTCGGGCGCCCTGGGCTGGGTGGGCATGATTTCCATGGGTGCGATGTACTACCTCTTGCCACGCCTTGCCGGCAAACGCGAGATGTACAGCGTGAAAGCCATTGAAGTTCACTTCTGGGTGGCCACACTGGGCATCGTGTTCTACATCGCTGCAATGTGGATCGCCGGTGTGATGCAGGGCCTGATGTGGCGCGCTGTGAACCCTGATGGTTCGCTCACGTACGCGTTTATCGAAAGTATCAAGGCCACCTACCCCTACTACTCGATCCGTCTGCTCGGCGGCGCGCTGTACCTGTCGGGCATGGTGATCATGATGTGGAACATGTTCATGACGATTCGTGAGCCCAAGCCCGTGGATGCACGCATCCCCGAAGTGGCCCACGCCTAATCGCGATCGCAGAACAAGGGAGAAAACAATGCCTGCAACACATGAGAAGATCGAAAAGAGCCCAGCACTGCTGATCATCCTGACGCTGGCCACCGTCGCTGTCGGCGGCCTGGTCGAGATCGTGCCGCTCTTTTTTCAAAAATCCACCACCGAACCGGTCAAGGGCTTGCAGCCTTACACGGCACTTCAGCTGGCTGGCCGTGATGTCTACGTGCGCGAGGGCTGCTACAACTGCCACTCGCAAATGATTCGGCCATTTCGTGCCGAGACCGAGCGCTATGGCCACTACTCCGTCGCCGGCGAGTTCGTCTATGACCGGCCATTTCAGTGGGGATCCAAACGCACCGGGCCGGATCTGCACCGTGTCGGCGGCCGCTACAGCGACGAATGGCACCGTGTGCACCTGATGAACCCACGTGATGTCGTGCCGGAATCCAACATGCCAGCCTACCCCTGGCTGGCCAAGAATCTGGTCGATGCCGAAATCATGCCCGCCAAAATGACGACGTTGCGGACCCTCGGCCATCCCTACACCGATGAGCAAATCAAAGGATCGGTCGACGAGGTCAAGGGCAAAACCGAGATGGAGGCCCTGATTGCCTACCTGCAGTCGCTCGGACTGGCACTCAAAGACAAGCGCAGCTGATCCACCCACGTTATCGATAGCACTTCAGGGAGACCTCAGATGACCATCGCAAATTTCCACTCCATTCTCACCGTGGTAGGAATCGTGGCGTTTTTAGCGATGATCTTCTGGGTGTTTGGAAAAAAACAAAAGGCAGAGATGGATCGCAACGCAATGATCCCATTGCAGGACGATGTGCCCCTGACCGAGAAACATAAGCAGTAATTAACCAACGAGCGAGAACGCCATGGCTGATTTCGTAAGCGAATTCTGGAATCTTTATGTGATCGTGCTAAGTGCACTGTCGATTGCTGCCTGTGCAGTGCTGCTGTATGCACTGTCACGGCAAAAAGTGATCCCGGGCCAAGATCCTGGCACGACCGGACACGTCTGGGACGAAAACCTTCAGGAATACAACAACCCCCTGCCGCGCTGGTGGATGATGCTGTTTTACATCACCATCGTATTCGCTGTTCTTTACCTGGTGCTCTATCCGGGACTGGGGAACACGCGTGGAGTTCTTGGCTGGTCATCTACGGGTCAGCATGCCAAAGAGGTGGAAAAAGCCGACAAAGAATTTGGCCCGCTGTATGCCAAGTTCGCCGCGATGGATTTCGAAACCCTGTCGAAAGACCCTGCGGGCATGGCCATCGGCCAACGCCTGTTCTTGAACAATTGCGCTCAGTGCCATGGCTCTGATGGTCGCGGTGCCAAGGGATTTCCCAACTTGGCCGATAACGATTGGCTCTGGGGTGACTCACCCGAGGCCATCAAGACCGCCGTCCTAGCAGGCCGCCAAGGTGTGATGCCCCCGATGGGCGCTGCCCTCGGGTCCCCTGAGATGGTCGAAAACGTAGCTAACTATGTGCTCAGCTTATCAGGTACACCCCACGACACAGCCAAAGCCGCTGCCGGAAAACCGATGTTCGCTGCCTGTGCCGCCTGCCATGGCGCCAACGGAGAAGGCAACATCTCGATGGGCGCTCCGCGCCTGTCGGACAAGACATGGCTGGTCAGCGGGACAGTGGCCAGTATTACCCACACGATCAACAATGGCCGTCACGGCGTAATGCCGGCATGGAAAGACTTCTTGGGCGAGGAGAAGTCACACATCGTTGCGGCCTATGCATACAGCCTTTCCAAACAAAAGTAAGAGGTAAGCCCAACGCCCTGCCAGCCATGGCAGGGCGAGCCATCGCCACACAATGAGCACCGACAGTCCTACCCCGACACCAGAAACCGTTTTACTTTACGCCCCGCGAAAAAAACTTTACCCACGTGAAGTCCGCGGGGTTTTTAACACCCGGCGCTGGGTGTTGGTTGCTCTAACGCAACTGCTTTATTACGGCCTACCCTGGATCACCTGGGATGACCGGCCGGCCGTGTTACTTAACCTTGTGGAACGTAAGTTCTACATCTTCGGCTTGGTGCTGTGGCCACAAGACTTCATCTACCTGACGGCGCTGCTGGTCACCAGCGCCTTCGGCCTGTTTTTATTCACTGCGATAGCGGGCCGGCTTTTCTGCGGCTACGCATGCCCACAGACGGTCTACACCTCGATTTTTTTACAGATTGAACGCTGGACCGAAGGCGATCGCGCCAAACGCATGCGACTGGACACTAAGGGTCCTGCGGGCGAGCGCATAGCGCGCCGTGCATTGAAATATGCGGTCTGGCTGATCGTAGCCCTATGGACCGGATTCACATTCGCGGGCTATTTCACGCCCATCCGAGATCTCATTCAGCTTGTCATGACCAACGCATTGGGGCCATGGCAGACCTTCTGGATCCTGTTTTATTCAGGCTTCACCATTTTGCAGGCCGGGTTTATGCGTGAGCAGGTCTGCAAATACATGTGTCCGTATGCACGCTTCCAGAGCGTGATGTTCGACCGGGACACCATGATCGTCACCTACGATGATGCACGTGGCGAACCCCGTGGCTCGCGATCGAAAAAAGTGGATCACCGCGCAGCGGGTAAAGGTGACTGCATCGACTGCGGCGTCTGTGTCGATGTCTGCCCTACCGGCATCGACATTCGTATGGGCCTGCAATACGAATGCATCGGCTGCGGCCTGTGTGTGGATGGCTGCAACACCATCATGGACAAGATGGGATATCCGCGTGATCTGATCCGTTATTCCACGCAGAACGCCATCGCGAATCGCTACACCAAGGAAGAATTGCGTGCCCACATTTTTCGCCCCCGGGTACTGATCTACACAGCGATCCTTGCCATCATCGTCTCGGCCGTATTCGGCACGCTGATCATGCGCACACCATTGAAAGTCGACATCATGCGCGACCGCGGCGCCATGGCCCGAGAGGTGGAAGGCACTTACATTGAAAACACGTTCCAATTCCAGTTCATCAATACCGATGAACGTGCGCATACCTACAAGGTGACGGCCTCGGGCGTGCCCGGATTGAAAATCGTGAGTGGCGACACGTTCGATGTGCCCAAGGTCTCCACCAAGCTCTTTGTGGTACGCATGCAGTCCTCGATCGCCGAGCTTGAGGCGCTCGAAAAAGGCTCCCACAAGATTCAGATCCGCATCGACTCCATCACCTCGCCGGGCGTAGGTGTGGACGAAAAAGCTATCTTCTTTATTCCGCGATAATCATGCGCATGTCCACTGAACCGGCACTGCCCCCCTCCCGATCGACGCCCGACACCCAGAAACCTTGGTACCGCCATGGCTGGGTCTGGTTTTTGATCGGCATCCCCGCCTCCGCAGTGATCGCCGGAGCGATCACCATCGGGATCGCCGTGAAAACGGCTGACAGCCTGGTGGCCGACGACTATTACAAAGAGGGCCGGGCGATCAATCAGCGGCTCGAAAAAGACGATGCAGCCGTTCGTCAGGGTATCGTGGCGAAGGCCTCGATCCTTCCCCAGCCCTCCGGCGCGCAGCGCATCGAGATAACGCTGTCAGCCAACCCCGGGGTGATGCTGCCCGAGGCGATACGGCTTCGACTCTCGCATCCCACACTGGACCAAAAAGACGTTCTCGCTACACTTGTAAAATCGTCAGACGGTCGCTACCGGTCTGATGTGCCCGGTATCTCGGCTGGCCGTTGGTACGCCCAGATGGAAGACAACGACTCCACCTGGCGTATCAAAGCGACCTGGACTGTTCAATAACTACGGAGCGAGCGATGGCAAGAGTTCCTTACGCACCACCCCCTCCTACCCATATTCCGTCGAGCAAGGCCAAGGTGGCCATGGTGGTCTTGTGGCCCGCTTTCCTCGGGGCCGCGGCATTGAACGCCTTGTTTTTTTCGCTGTTTGATCCGCACGACCTCGCCTTACACGGCATACCGCTGGAGATCGATCGGCTCGCCGCCTATGCCATCGGGTTCGGCGTCTGCTTTGTCTTCATGGCGATCTCAAGCTTTATGACCTGGTCGCTCATGAAGCCCCCAACATCACAGCCGATTGAACGTCGTTCACCCTACTCGCTGTGATTGCACGACGTGAATCAGTGGTGACTGCAGAGCTCCTCTAGGGCCTTACGATCCCGCAGACGAACGTCACGCGGCGACCCATCAATCCAATCGTTTTTCTTGAACCGGCTGAATACACGGCTCACGCTCTCAATGGTGAGCCCAAGGTAGTTGCCGATATCCTCGCGGGTCATCCGCAGCACAAAGTGGTTGGGCGACAAGCCGCGGGCCTCGTAGCGACGCGATAGATTCAACAAAAAGGCGGCTACACGCTGATCAGCGCTCATCGAGCCCAAGAGCAACATCACCTGATGCTCCCGGTCAATCTCTCGGCTCATCATCCGGTGAAAGTGGGCCTGAAGACTCGGCAGCTGGGTGAGCAACTCTTCCAGTCGGGCATAGGGCACCTCACAGACTTCGCTGTCTTCCAACGCAATCACGCTGCACTTGTGGCGCGATTGCCCGATGCCCTCCATGCCCAGCATTTCTCCCGACATCTGGAAGGCGATGATCTGCTTTGAACTTGGCCCCTCGGAATAGACGGTCTTGAAGTGACCAAGCCGGACCGCGTAGAGCGACGTGAACACGTCACCGGTTCGATAGAGGGACTCCCCCCTCTCCACACGGACCCGTTTGGTCAGAATGGTCTCGAGCCGGTCTAAGTCTTCATTGTTGACGACAGCGGGCAGGCAGAGCTCGTGCATCGAGCAGTCTGCGCAATTCGACGATATCGACGCAATGGATATCGGCTGCCCACCGCCCAGCCCTTGAAATGAACTGTGCATTTTTTATTCTCCCTGCGGTGTCCCTTCAAGAAGAATAATCAAATTTGGGCTACCTGTCATCCTCCAAGTGGAGATCGGCAATCTTGCGGGTCATGGTGTTGCGGCCAATACCGAGCAGTTGAGCGGCCTCCATACGCCGGCCCCGCGTGTGCTTGAGAGCTACGCTCAATACAGCCGTTTCAAACTCGCGGGCCCATTGATTCATGCGGCCATCGGGAGGCTCCGGGTCTTGCGCATCAAGTGCTCGGGCGACATCCTGACGCAACAACTCTTGCCATGACACTGATGGGCTCGGGGTTATCAACGGCTTGGAAACACTTGCTGCGGTCTCTGCCAACGATTCCCCCACAACCACGTGAGGCACATGGTCATGAGAACGCAACTCTGCCGGTAAATCCTCAGCCTGTACAAACTGGCTCGGTGCCATCACGGTCATCCAGTGGCAGAGGTTTTCAAGCTGCCGTACGTTCCCGGGGAACGGCAGACGAACCAATACATCCATCGCTGCGGGA
>JBDLRC010000101.1:0-3700 GCA_039800265.1 Pseudomonadota bacterium | reverse complement strand
GCCACCGACGGGGCGGTGCTGCCTGGCGGATTCAAAATCAAACGCGCCAAGATGCGCGGCGTTGAGAGCCAGGGTATGTTGTGCTCAGCGAAAGAATTAGGGCTTGCGGAGGATGCCGAGGGGCTGATGCCGCTGCAGCCTTCGTTGGCGAATCGACTTGGTGCCAATGTGCGCGAGGTCATGGATCTCGATGCCTGTGTCTACACCCTAAAGCTCACACCCAACCGTGCGGACTGCCTCTCCATCATCGGTGTGGCGCGGGAGGTGGCTGCGCTTACCGGCGCCGAGTTGTGTGTGCCAAAGGCGCCTGTGATCACACCGACCATTACCGATACGCTCTCGGTATCGCTGCAGGCCGATGATTTATGCGGCCGGTTTACTGGCCGGCTGGTCAGGGGCGTCAATGCAAAGGCACCGACGCCCGATTGGATGCGTGCACGCCTGGAGCAGGCGGGCCAACGCTCGATCTCTGCCCTGGTCGACATCTCGAACTACGTGATGTTGGAGTGGGGTCAGCCGAACCATATTTTTGATGCTGACCGCATCCAAGGGGATCGGGTTGTGCGCTGGGCCCGCGATGGCGAGACCCTGACGCTGCTTAATGATCAGAGCGTTACCCTTCACCCCGGTGTAGGAGTTATCGCCGATGCGGCCGGTCCAACATCCCTGGCGGGCATCATGGGTGGGGATCGCACAGCGGTTCATCTGGGTACAGACTCCATTTACATCGAGGCCGCATTCTGGTGGCCCGATGCCATTCGTGGGCGTGCCCGTGGGTTTAACTTCACCACCGATGCAGGACACCGCTTCGAGCGCGGTGTGGATTGGGCGTATACGGCAGAGCATGTAGACCGTATCACGGACCTCGTGCTTTCGATCTGTGGCGGCCAGGCCGGCCCCATTCAGGATCAACAGCGTGCAGTGCCTGCCCGACATCCTGTCACCATGCGTGTGGCCCGATGCAACCGCATTCTTGGTATTCATAGTTCTGCGCCTACATGCCTTGATGTATTCACGCGTCTTGGCTTCACGGCCCAGTGCTCAGGCGCGCCAGGTGAAGAGGTCATCACCGTGACGCCACCAAGCGCCCGGTTTGATATCACCATTGAAGAGGATCTGATCGAGGAGGTCGCGCGTGTGGTGGGCTTTGCTCGTATTCCGGCCAAGCCTCCGGTCGCACCGGCGGTGATGTTGGAACCGAGAGAAGGTCGCCGCTCGCCGATGCAGATCCGTGACCGTCTTGTGGCTGCCGATTATGTCGAGGCCATCACCTACAGCTTTATCAGCGACGAGCAGGCCCAGTGGGTCGACGATCAGGCACCGTTGAAGCTTCTCAATCCAATGGCGTCTCACCAGTCTGTGATGCGCCCGAGTCTCTTGCCTGGCCTGCTCGACGTCTTGGTGACCAACGTTAATCGCAAAGCATCTCGGGTGCGCGTGTTTGAGATTGGACGGACGTTTCATGATGCGCCCCAGCAGCTCGCGGGCGAATGGACGGTCAAGGGCATCGATCAGCCGTCGCGGTTGGCTGGCCTTGCGTGGGGCCCGGTCGTTGAAGAGCAATGGGGTGTTTCCACACGTCACGTGGATTTTTTTGATGTCAAAGCCGATTTGTCTGCCATGGTCTTGCCGGCGGCCTTGACGACCCGGCAGGCGTCCCAGCCGCATAAGGCCCTGCATCCGGGCCGTGCGGCCGAGGTCCTTCTGGGGGGTAAACCGATCGGCTGGCTCGGGGAGCTCCACCCCCGTCTGGTCCAGGCCCTGGGTCTGGCGACTGCCCCGGTGGTCTATGAGCTGCTGCTCGCACCCTTGCTCGCTATTGGCATGCCGCGGGTGGGGGAGGTGTCGCGGTTTCCGCCGGTGGTTCGAGATCTCGCAGTGGTGGTGAGCGCTGAAACCCCCGCAGGGGCCATGATCGCGAGGCTCAACCACCTAAAAAGCCAATCAAAACAAGGGGGTTGGATTACAGAACTTAAGTGTTTTGACGAATATCGGGGTAAAGGATTGTCTGAAAAGGAAAAAAGCCTCGCATTCCGATTTATACTTCAAAGTCCTGAGACAACACTTCAAGATACCGAGATAGATGCCTTGATGGGTCAGGTTCTGACCCTGCTGCAGACCGAGTTCTCTGCACGGCTTCGAGGCTGACGCGATATCAAGACGAACGATCTGACCGTGCACTACAACCCTAAACCTCGCGACGAGACGATCCCCTACACCGGGGCAGTGGGCAACGACATCGCCCCTAATCTCTTGGAGCATGCCGGCCTCAATTCGCCAGAAGACACGCTGACCAAGGCAGAACTCGCTGACTTATTGTTCGAAGTGGTGGGCCTGAACAAGCGCGAAGCCAAAGAGGTCGTGGATATCTTTTTTGAAGAAATCCGCGAGACCCTGGTGTCAGGCACCAGCGTGAAGCTCTCAGGGTTCGGTAATTTTCAGCTCCGGGATAAGCCCCAGCGGCCTGGTCGCAATCCGAAAACCGGTGAGGCGATTCCGATTGCGGCCCGCCGTGTGGTGACCTTTCACGCCAGCCAAAAGCTCAAGTCGTATGTGCAGGATCCTGCGAAAAAACCGTTGGATGCTTACGCCGACGATGAGCCGGCGGGCGCCTAAGCCTCGCAAACTCAACGGTATCGCAACAGCATCCCGATCTCGGAATGGACAGCCGCCCCGTCTCTGCCGCACTGCCGCCGATTCCGGCAAAGCGTTATTTCACGATTGGTGAAGTCAGCGAGTTGTGCGCGGTGAAACCGCATGTCCTGCGCTACTGGGAGCAGGAATTCACTCAGCTGCGTCCTATGAAGCGGCGTGGCAACCGCCGTTATTACCAGCACCATGAGGTGCTGCTCATTCGCCGTATTCGCGAGCTTCTCTATGATCAGGGCTTCACCATCAGTGGCGCGCGTAACCAGCTCATGGAACAAAAGTCGTCATTGCCAGCACCCGCGGGCATCGCCACGAGCAACGACAGTGGACCCTCGCGGCAGCACGCGAGTGGCCTCTCCGTGTCCGAGATTCGCACGGTGGTCAGTGAGGCCCTCGGCCTCTTAAAGGGCACGCCCTCTCGGCTATAATCGAGGGCCTCGGTCGGGGCGTAGCGCAGCCTGGTAGCGCACTTGCATGGGGTGCAAGGGGTCGGATGTTCGAATCATCTCGCCCCGACCAATTCTTCATCTCCTTGAATTCATCACAGGTCATGGACCGATCGCGACGCACGCTTCTTGCGCTGGCAGTGGCCGCTCCGATGGCCCTTTCCGGTTGTTCGAGCCTCGAATTTTTGAACACGGTGAGCGGTGCCCCCGCGGTTGAGCCTGTAACACTGCGCTACGGCGCATCGCCGCGTCAGCAGATCGATATCTATCCGCAGCCTCAGCCCAACGGTGCCGCGGCCGCACCGGTCGTGGTGTTCTTTTATGGCGGTGCATGGGCTAGCGGTGCGCGCGATCAATACGCCTTCGTAGCGCGAACCTTTCATCGGCTGGGGTACGTGGTGGCGATTCCGGATTACCGGCTCTATCCCGAAGTGGTGTATCCGGGTTTTGTGCAAGACAGTGCCGATGCACTACGGGCCATTATTGATCGCGTGGGTGCACTCGGCGGTGATCCCCAGCGCGTTGTGCTTATGGGCCACTCGGCCGGCGCATACAACGCGAGCATGATTGCTATGGATACCCGATGGCTCTCCAGTGAGTTAAGG
>JBDLRC010000100.1:0-2884 GCA_039800265.1 Pseudomonadota bacterium | reverse complement strand
TTAGCTAATTTTTTCTGGACGATTGCTTACGACACCGCCTATGCCATGGTGGATCGCGACGACGATTTAAAAATCGGTGTGCGCAGCAGCGCGATCACCTTTGGCCGATTTGATGTCATGGCTATCGGCATCTGCTATGTGTTGTTTTTGTGGTGCCTGATGATTGTGGGCCAGTCACTGCCCGGTGTGTCCGGATCGAATTGGGCCTATTGGACCGGCTGGGGCGTGACCGCGGTGTTGTGCGCAGTATTTACATTGCGGCTTCGTTCGCGCGATCGTGATGCTTGCTTTGCGGTGTTTAAGGCCAACAACTATGTCGGCATGCCCCTTTTTGTGGCTATCGCGGTGCAGATGGCGATCAACTGATTCGTTGACCAACCAAGGCGACCTTGTGTTGTCTGAGGGTCGTTTTGGACGAGAAAAAACCCGGCGATGCGAAGGCACGGCCGGGGTTTTTTTGTGGGGTGATGCCGTTATCGCGCAGCGATCGACTTTACCGAGGCGGCCAGACGGCTCTTGTGGCGGGCGGCCTTGTTCTTGTGAACGATCTTCTTGTCGGCAATGCGGTCGATGGTGCTGGTTGCAGCGCGCAGGGCTTCGCCAGCGGCTTTTGCATCACCGGTGGCCACAGCCTTGCGGACCGATTTCACGGCGGTGCGATACTCGGAGCGCAGGCCGGCATTCAAAAGGCGACGGGCAGCGGCTTGACGGGCGCTTTTACGCGCGGAGGCAGAGTTGGCCATGGATGTAAAACTTCCTAATGTCGTAAGGGAAAAGCCCTAAACTATAGCGCCGATCATGAATCTGCTCAAGACCGCCGCTACGATCAGCGGCCTGACCCTACTGTCCCGCATTACGGGATTGGCCCGGGAAACCCTTACTGCTGCCATTTTCGGGGCGGGAAGCCACACCGACGCCTTTTTTGTCGCCTTCCGGCTGCCCAATCTGCTGCGTCGCCTGTTTGCTGAGGGTGCCTTCTCCCAGGCCTTCGTGCCGGTTCTGGGCCAATTACGGGCCCAGCAGGGCGAGGAGGCGGCGCTGCGGCTGGCACGCCATGCGGCCGTGTTGATGACCGCAATTCTGGCCCTGGTCTGTCTGGTGGCCATTGTGGGCGCGCCCATCTTGGTCTGGATGATGTCGGGCGGATTTTCGGGGGATGCGGCGACCTTTGATTTGGCGGTGATGCTGACCCGATGGATGTTTCCCTACATTCTGCTGATCTCCCTGGTGGCCCTGGCCTCGGGAGTGCTCAATACCTGGTCCGAGTTCAAGGCTCCGGCGTTTGCACCGGTGCTGCTCAACCTCTCGTTTATCGGCTGTGCACTGTTGCTGACCCCGTATTTGGATCAGCCCATCTGGGCCTTGGGCATTGCAGTGATTCTGGGCGGGGTCGCCCAGCTTGCACTGATGGTGATCGCCCTGCGGCGGGTGCTTCAGCCGTCTTCGTCGTTATCGGCTGACCGCGATCCCGTCACCCATACGCCTAAGGGCGATGCGTCCGTGTGGCCTTCACCCCAAGCCAACTGGTCACTCCGGCAGGCGTGGCAAGACCCTCATGTTCGGCGCGTGCTCACGCTCATGGTGCCGGCAACGCTTGCAGTATCGGTTGCCCAGATCAGTCTGATCATCAATACCCATATCGCTGCTCGACTGGCATCGGGCAGCGTGTCCTGGCTCTCGTTTGCTGATCGATTGATGGAGTTCCCAACAGCACTTCTGGGCGTGGCGTTAGGCACGGTGCTTCTGCCGAGTCTGACTAAGGCTAACAGTGAGAAGGATCACGGCCGCGTGAATGAACTCATGGATTGGGGCCTGCGTCTGGTCGCACTGCTTGCGATTCCTGCGGCTGTGGGGCTTGCCGTGTTGGCGATTCCGTTGGCGGCGGTGCTCTTTCACTACGGACGCTTTGATCATCAGGATTTGCTGATGACGGCCCAGGCCATGGTGGGCTATTCGGTGGGCCTGGTGGGATTGATTGCAATCAAGGTGCTGGCGCCCGGCTTTTATGCCCAGCAGAACATTAAAACGCCGGTGAAGATTGCGCTTTTCACTCTGGTGTTGACCCAGCTTTTGAATCTGGTGTTGGTACCGATATTTGCCCATGCAGGATTGGCTCTGGCCACAAGCCTTGCCGCCTGTGCGAATGCGGGTCTGTTGTATTGGGGCCTTCGCCGACGCGCGATCTACGCGCCAAAGGCCGGCTGGTCAGCCTTTCTCATGAAGATTGCGGTGAGCAGTCTTCTGATGGGAGCGGCCGTTGCCGCGATCGCGCTTGAATTGGACTGGTCGGCCTTGCAGGCCATGCCATGGCTAAGGATTATCTGGCTCGCGGTGATTCTCGTGATAGCTGCTCTGGTGTATTTTGGAAGCCTTCGGCTGTTGGGTGTACGTTGGATGCAGTACATGAAAAAGGGTGCGCAATGAATCTTCTTTTTATTGGCGGCGGAAACATGGCCACGGCCTTGATCGGTGGGTTGTTGGCCGGCAAGTCGTCGATTCAGCGGCTGCATGTGATCGAGCCCAATACCGATGCACGTGAAAAACTTCAGAGTCGATTTGCCGCCACCATGCGGGCCAACGGTGTCGAATTTTCATTTGATGCATCGGAGACTCCCGACGCGTTTGCAAAGGATGCGGCGACCAGCTGGGTGGTGTTGGCCGTCAAGCCCCAGCACATGAAAGATGTCTGTGAGCGGGCCGTAGGCGCGACCCGCATTCTTCTGGAGCAGGGCCTGGTGCTCTCGATCGCTGCAGGTGTGTCGATCGCGGCGATTGCCGGCTGGTTGCGTAACACGCGTGTCGTGCGAAGCATGCCCAACACGCCGGCGCTGGTCTCACAAGGCGTGACGGGCTTGTGTGCCCATGCCAGTGTGCCGTCGCAGGC
>JBDLRC010000099.1:0-2505 GCA_039800265.1 Pseudomonadota bacterium | reverse complement strand
CTTCCCGGTCGGTGATGAAATCCATGAACACCAAGCGATCTTTCATTTTGAATGCCTCACGCAGTGCAGGCTCTACATCGCTGGGCTTGGAAATCAACATACCCACATGGCCGTAGGCCTCTGCGAGCTTTACGAAGTCAGGAAGCGAATCCATGTACGACTCGGCGTAACGGCTCTCGTATTCGATTTCCTGCCACTGGCGCACCATGCCCAGATAACGGTTGTTCAGGTTGACCACCTTCACCGGCACCTGATACTGCTGGCAGGTGGACAGCTCTTGAATACACATCTGGATCGAGCCTTCGCCAGTGATGCAGGCGACCTCGGCATCGGGATGGGCCAGCTTCACGCCCATGGCATAGGGCAGCCCTACGCCCATGGTGCCCAGTCCGCCCGAGTTGATCCAGCGGCGTGGGTGATCGAATTTGTAGTATTGGGCGGCAAACATCTGGTGCTGGCCCACATCCGAGGTGATGAACGCCTCGCCCTTGGTCACTTCCCAGAGTTTTTCCACCACAAACTGGGGCTTGATCACGTCGTCGCTACGCTTGTACGCAAGGCAATCGCGCTTGCGCCATTCAGTGATCTGGTCCCACCAGGCCGAATGGGCCTTTTTGTTGAAGACGTGGCCCGCAGCGATCGCCTCTTTGATCTGCGCGATCATCTCGCGCATGACGTCGCCGACGTCGCCGACGATGGGCACATCGACCTTCACCCGTTTGGAGATTGATGAGGGATCGATATCGACGTGAATGATCTTGCGTGGATTCTGGGCGAAGTGTTTGGGGTTTCCGATCACCCGGTCGTCGAACCGCGCGCCGATACCCACCAGCACATCGCAGTGCTGCATGGCCATGTTGCACTCATAGGTGCCGTGCATGCCCGGCATGCCAAGAAACTTCTTGTCGGTTGCGGGATAGGCACCCAGGCCCATCAGCGTGTTGGTGCAGGGATAACCCAGAAGATCCACCAGCTCACGCAGCTCTTTTGAGGCGTTGCCAAGAATAATGCCGCCGCCGGTGTAAATCATTGGCCGCTCGGCCGTGAGCATGAGCTGCACGGCCTTCTTGATCTGGCCTGAATGGCCCTTCACCACAGGGTTGTACGACCGCATGACAACCTCTTTGGGGTAGTCGAACTTGCAGCGGTCACGGGTGATGTCCTTCGGGATATCCACCAGCACGGGGCCGGGTCGGCCGGTCCGCGCCAAGTGAAACGCCTTCTTCATGGTCGCGGCAAGGTCACGGACATCCTTCACCAGGAAGTTGTGCTTTACGCAGGGCCGCGTGATGCCCACGGTATCGCATTCCTGGAATGCATCCAGGCCGATCGCATGGGTGGGCACCTGCCCCGAAATCACGACCATAGGTATGGAGTCCATGTAGGCCGTGGCAATGCCGGTTACCGCATTGGTAACGCCAGGTCCGCTGGTGACCAGGCAGACGCCTACTTTCTCGGTGGAGCGTGCATAGGCATCGGCAGCGTGCACGGCCGCCTGCTCGTGACGCACCAAGACGTGCTTAAATTTTTTCTGCTTGTAGATTTCGTCGTAGATGTAGAGGACGGCACCACCGGGGTAGCCAAAGATGTGCTCTACGTTTTCTTCGTGCAAACAACGCACGACAATTTCTGCGCCTGTAATTTCCATAGGTTGTCGGTCCTATCAAGTTCCAGTGATCCTTGCCCGCCGGTGCCACCCGCACCCTGTTCTTTCGACCAGAGGGGCCAGCGACACAGACCTTGCGACAAGGGCTTTGAGTTGACGGATCGCCGTTGCTGCCTCTTGTGGAGCCAGTACCGGCAAGGTCAAGCTCTCTAATTTAACATATCGGGATGAACCCGAAGGCCCTGGCCCACTTCCTCGCGAGTGCCGAACACCGCGCCTTCAGGATCGCAGCATTGGCCACCCGTAACGACGAGCAGGCCCTGGATCTGGTCCAGGAGGCCATGATGCGGCTGGCCGAAAAGTACGGCGATCGGCCCGAGGCCGAATGGCCGCTTCTGTTTCAACGGATTTTGCAAAACGCCATTCTGGACCACCACCGCCGCCAGAAAGTCCGCCGGGCCTGGATAAGCCTGATTGGAGACCTCGTCGCCGGCCGTCCTGACCATGAGCACGAGGCGGGCGACGCCGACGCGTTTGATGCCCCCGACAGCGAGGAGCATCGGCCCGACTGGCTCGCGGACCAGCACCGCAACCAAGAACGCATCATGAAGGCCATCGCGGGCCTGCCACTGCGTCAACAACAAGCCTTCCTGCTGCGTTATTGGGAGGGAATGGACATTGCTCAGACTGCGCAGGCGATGGGCTGCTCAGAGGGCAGCGTCAAGACACACTGTTTTCGCGCAGTCAAAGCCCTTAGTGTTGTACTGAACGATCTAAAGCCCGATTAACGTTGTGACCACACCCGACCCGCTCATCTATCAGATACGCGAAGCCCTCAAGCAGAGTGCTTCGGCGATATCTGCAGGCCACCGAGAGGCGCTGCGAAACGCGCGCCTGCG
>JBDLRC010000098.1:0-3828 GCA_039800265.1 Pseudomonadota bacterium | reverse complement strand
TCAAGATGGCATCGAATTCACGGGCCGGGCACCACTGAGCCCGGTGTTCGACCCACCACTGCGGCGCCTGCGGGTTGTCGATAAGAATGTGATGGGCAAACACCATCAGCCGGCTGGTCTGATCGACAACCTCCGCCCGAAGGCCAGCCATGTGTGCCACATGGATTTCAATGCCCCGTGTTTGGCATTCGCGCATCATGGCAAATGTCGTGTCTTTGTAAGTTTTAAATGCTGCGAGGGGGTCGCAGACAAACAAGACACGTCGATTCACGATGCGGTCGCTTCCAGCTCGAGCGAAGCGGCCAACAGGGCAAGCCGGGCAATGACCCCGTAGACATAAAACCGGTTTGGAGCGGCGTCGGGGTGATTCGAAAATTCTGGCTGCATGCAGCTCTCATCAAAGGGCAAGGGGGCAAACTTCATCCCGGGGGCATTGAGATTTTCATCGGGACCGCGTTCCGCGTGTACCCGATAAAACCCTCCCACCACGTAGCGGTCGACCATATAGACCACAGGCTCTGCCACAGCACCATCGACTTCTTCAAGCGTATGCACACCCTCTTGAATCAGCACATCGGTGACCTGCATACCTTCTTTGACCACAGCCATCTTGTTGCGTTGTTTGCGGTTGAGATTGATCACTTCGCTGGCGTCTTTGACGGTCATCACACCCATGCCGTAGGTTCCCGCATCGGCCTTGACCACCACAAAGGGTGTCTGTTGGATTCCAAGCGCTTTGTACTTGGTCTGAATACGCGACAGCATCTGAGACACGTTATCGGCCAGACAGCTTTCACCTTCGCGCGCCTGGAAGTCGACATGGGAACACGTTGCGAAAAACGGGTCGAGTACCCAGGGGTCAATCTGTAGACGTTCGGCAAATGCATTGACCACTTTGGAATAGGCGGCAAAGTGCTGAGACTTCCGGCGTACAGACCAGCCTGCATGCAGGGGGGGGATGATTTTTTGACCATCCAGCCCCTTTAACACCTCAGGAATGCCACCCGAAAGGTCGTTGTTAAGCAATACGGCGCATGGATCAAATCCTTTGACGCCCACGCGATTGCCATGACGTTCGATAGGCTCCAAAAGCAGGTGTTGCCCATCGGGCAGCTCAATGCGTGTGGGTTCGGCAAGATCGGGAATCAGGCTGCCCAGTCGGACTTCGAGCCCTGATTGCTGCAGCAGTGAGGCCAGCCGTGCCACATTGGTCAGGTAAAACGTGTTGCGGGTATGGTTTTCCGGAACCAGCAGAAAACGGCGTACATCGGGACACCGGCGCTCGACAGCCGCGCTGATAGCCTGCACCGTCAGGGGCAACGTGTCGACAGAGAGGTTATTAAATCCCCCCGGAAATAAATTGGTGTCGACCACCGAAAGCTTAAAGCCGGCATTGCGCAGATCAACCGAGGCATAAAACGGCGGCGTATGGCTTTGCCACTGGGATCGAAACCAGTGTTCGACTTCGGGGCTTGCATTCAGGATTTGCTGCTCGAGATGCAGCAAGGGGGCACCACCATCGGCGGCATTCAATATACGAGGCACCATATCAGGGCATTTTAGCCCCCTTAGATGACGCCTGCCTTACAGCGGACCGGGCCTTTGATGCCGCGCAAAAAAAAGCCCGCCAAGAGGCGGGCTTAAAGACACATCGATAAGGAGAAACACAACAATGAAGAAGACTACAAATTCAGCTAAAAGTTGCACATTTCATGTGGGGAAATGCGAAGGGGATGCATGATTCCACATCCCCTCGCGCATTTCATTACAGGTAGTACGCCTTTTCACCATGGGAGGTGGTGTCGAGACCCTCACGCTCCGCATCTTCGGGAACCCGCAGACCGGTGATCATCTTCACGATGAACAGGGCGATCACGGAGACCACCGCAGACAGGACGATGGTGGTGATCACGGCTTCGATCTGGATCGCCACTTGGCTACCGATCGAGTACTCACCAACCTTGTCGGCCACGTAATCAAATACACCGGTCCCGCCCAGCGAAGGAGCTGCAAATACACCGGTCAGAATCGCACCGATGATGCCGCCCACGCCATGGACACCGAATACATCCAGTGAATCGTCGGCTTTGAGCAGCCGCTTCAGACCTGTGACACCCCACAGGCAGCCAAAGCCAGCCACCAGACCAATCACCAGGGCACCGACCAAGCCTACAAAGCCCGCTGCAGGCGTAATCGCCACCAGACCTGCGACCGCACCCGATGCGGCACCGAGCATCGAGGGCTTCTCACGGAAGATTGCCTCGCCCAGTGTCCAGGCCACGATCGCTGCAGCAGTAGCAAACAGTGTGTTGGTCACAGCAAGCGCGGCCGTGCCGGTTGCCTCAAGGTTAGAGCCGGCGTTAAATCCAAACCAACCCACCCAGAGCATGGCTGCACCGACCATGGTGAGCGTGAGGTTGTGCGGGGGCATGGGTTCTTTGCCATAGCCCACGCGCTTGCCCACGAAGTAGGCCGCGACCAGACCGGCAACACCCGCATTGATGTGGACCACAGTGCCGCCTGCAAAGTCGAGTGCGCCCTTGGCCCAGAGTGCCCCAGCTGCTGCAATCACGGCCTCAAGCGATTTCGCATCGCCCACCTTGATCGCATCCGGACCATCCCAGTACCAGACCATGTGTGCGGTAGGAATGTAGGCAAATGTGAACCAGATGACCAAAAAGAGCAGCACGGCCGAGAACTTCATGCGCTCTGCAAAGGCACCCACGATCAGCGCACATGTGATCGCAGCAAATGTGCCCTGGAAGGCGACAAACATCAGTTCGGGAATGACCACGCCGCGGCTAAAGGTCGCAGCTACGGATTCAGCGGTAATGCCCGATAGGAAGAGCTTATCGAAACCACCGAAATAAGGGCTGCCGCCTGTGAACGCGAGCGAGTAGCCATAGATGGCCCACAGCACAAAAATCAGGGATGCACCCACCATCACCTGCATAAGTACCGAGAGCATGTTTTTGGCGCGCACCAGGCCACCGTAAAACAAGGCAAGTCCCGGCACGATCATGGAGAGCACCAGCACGGTCGACAACATCATGTAGGCCGTATCCCCTTTGTTGGGAACCGGAGGGGGTGGCGCAGCGGCAGCAGGCGCGTCTGCGGCAAAAGCCAATGAAGCCATGCCGAGGGTGCCCACTGCAGCGAGCGCCGGCCCGGCGTATTTCGCGAGAGTAGAAGTTAGCGTTTTCATAAAAACCTCGTTTGAGAATGTGTCAGCTCAAGATCAGAGCGCGTCTTTACCGGTCTCACCGGTGCGGATACGAATGACTTGTTGCAGGTCGTAGACGAAGATCTTGCCGTCGCCGATCTTTCCGGTTCGTGCGGCCCCTTCGATCGCTTCGATGGCGCGGTCCAAGAGATCTTCTGCCACGGCAGCCTCGACCTTGACCTTGGGCAGAAAATCCACCACGTATTCCGCCCCACGGTAGAGCTCGGTGTGGCCCTTCTGACGCCCAAAGCCTTTGACTTCGGTCACCGTGATGCCCTGCACACCTATTGCAGATAAGGCCTCACGCACCTCGTCGAGCTTGAACGGCTTGATGATTGCAGTGATTAATTTCATGTTGTCCTCTTTGTTCAATGCAGGGCCGCGATGGTCTGCTGCGCCCTGGGATTCATGACGTTGGGTTAGAAGGTTTTGGTGAGGGAGAGCACTGTGCCGTTGTCATAAAGTTTTTTGCCCGACGCATTCGTGAACCAGAGTTCCCCGGCTGCATCATCTTTGAAGCTGACTTTTGTTACCGCCAGGCCAAGCGAGTACGAGTCACCCAAGTCGTACGCAACACCAATCTTGTAATCTTTGAAGTCTTCATC
>JBDLRC010000097.1:0-11447 GCA_039800265.1 Pseudomonadota bacterium | reverse complement strand
GCAAGGGATGGATGAGATTGTAGGTGGGTCGTGATCAAGCGCGAGTGTAGCTAAAATTAGGGTTTCCTCCGCCGCGCACCCCATGACAAACGCACCCACCCCCGCCCCGGTCAACTTTATTCGCCATATCGTCGATGCCGACCTTGCGGCAGGCCGTGTTCAAGGGGTCGTCACCCGCTTTCCTCCGGAGCCCAATGGCTACCTGCACTTTGGCCACGCAAAATCGATTTGCCTCAACTTTGGCTTAGCACGGGATTACAATGGCCGATGCCATCTGCGCTTGGACGACACCAACCCCACCAAAGAAGAGCAAGAGTACGTTGATGCCATTGAGCAGGCCGTGCGGTGGCTCGGCTTTGATTGGGGCAGCCACCATTATTTTGCAAGCGATTACTTCGAGAAGCTTTACGCGTTTGCCGAGGCCTTGATTTCAGCAGGCTGGGCCTACGTGGATTCACAGTCAGCCGAGGAGATGCGCAGCAACCGCGGCACGCTGACACGGCCGGGAAGCGACTCTGCGTTTCGCAATCGCAGCAGCGATGAAAACCTGAAACTCTTTCGCGACATGCGCGCCGGGAAATACCCTGACGGCAGCCATGTATTGCGAGCCAAGATCGATATGGGTTCGCCCAACATGAATATGCGTGATCCGGTGCTCTACCGGATTCGGCACGCCGAACATCATCGCACCGGCAATGCATGGTGCATTTATCCGATGTACGACTATGCCCATCCACTGTCGGACGCCATTGAGTCGATCACCCACTCGATCTGCACCCTGGAATTCGAAGACCACCGGCCGCTTTACGACTGGTTATTGGAAAAAGTCGCCACCTGCGGACAACTCGATCCAAACGCCCTGCCGCATCAATACGAGTTCGCACGCTTGAACCTGACCTACGTGGTGCTCTCCAAACGCAAACTCGTGGATCTGATCAACGCCAAGGCTGTTCAGGGCTGGGACGATCCCCGCATGCCGACCCTGATGGCTGCACGCCGACGTGGTTACACGCCTGAAGGCTTTCGCCGCTTTGCCGAAATGATTGGCGTGTCAAAGTCTGACGGCTGGATCGATTACAGCGTGCTCGAAGAGTGCATGCGCGATCACCTAAACGACACCGCGCTGCGCAAAGTGGCCGTACTTGACCCACTCAAGCTTGTTCTCGAAAACGTGCCCGAAGACCACTCAGAGGATTGCTTTGCGCCCAACCATCCCCAGCAGCCGGACACAGGCAAGCGGGCCATTCCCTTTGGGCGCGAACTCTGGATTGAACGCGAGGACTTCCAAGAAGCGCCTGTAAAAGGCTTTTTTCGACTCAGTCCTGGCGCCCAGGTGCGTCTGCGCTACGCCTATGTGGTGGAATGCACTGGGTTTAAAAAAGACAGCGCCGGGAAGGTTACGGAAGTGCATGCCAAGATCTTCCCCGACAGCAAAAGCGGTACGCCGGGCGCAGACCAGTACAAGGTAAAAGGCAATATCCACTGGGTAGCGTGCGCCCATGCCTACATGGGCGAAGTGCGACTCTACGATCGGCTGTTTTCTCATCCCACCCCGGGCGCTCGACGCGAAGGTGATCCGCCTGAGCTTGAGCGCAACTTTCTGGATGACCTCAATCCCCAGTCACTCACCGTCATTCAAGCAGCGATGGAGCCTAGCCTGCGTGACGCAAAACCCGAAGATCGTTTTCAATTTGAACGGCATGGCTACTTTGTGGCCGACATGAAAGACTCCACAGCCGGCCAGCCGGTGTTCAATCGCACGGTCACACTCAAAGACGCCTGGAAATAAGCCATGCGGGTCATTGCCCATGATGTCGCCACGCAGGCCATGACGCTTGCTGAATGCCCCGTACCAACCCCCTCCGCCGGCGAGGTGTTGATACGCGTGGCATACGCGGGCGTAAATCGTCCCGACCTGCTGCAGCGTAAAGGACTCTACCCTCCGCCTGCAGGCGCAAGCCCAACCCTTGGCCTCGAAGTCAGCGGCACCATCGCGGGGCTTGGCCCCGGTGTTGATGCATTTAAAGTCGGGCAATCGGTGTGTGCATTAACGCCAGGCGGTGGTTATGCAGAGTACGTGATCGCGCCGGCAGGCCACTGCGCCCGGATACCCACTGGGCTGGATTTTTTGCATGCGGCCGCCGTTCCGGAGACCTACCTCACGGTCTGGGCAAATCTGATTGAACGGGCCAAGTTAACAGCTGGCGAATCGGTGTTGATCCACGGCGGGTCCAGCGGCATCGGTGTGACGGCCATTCAGCTCGCAAAATTCTGGGGTGCCAAGGTCTTCACCACCGTTGGCAGCGATGAAAAGGCGAATGCGTGCAAACGACTGGGTGCCGATATTGCCATCAACTACAACACCCACGATTGGGCGGCCGAGATCAAGGCGCAGACCCAGGGCAAGGGCGTGAACGTGATTTTGGATATGGTGGGCGGCCCGTACATCGAAAAAAATATCAAGAGCCTTGCCGTAGAGGGCCGATTGGTTCAGATCGCATTCCTGCAAGGAAGCCGGGTCGACATGGATTGGATGCCGCTCATGATGAAACGGCTTACCTTCACCGGTACAACGCTTCGGGCCCGCCCCGACCATGAAAAAGCCCGTCTGATGCGCTCACTGGAGCTGACCATCTGGCCAGAACTGGCAAAGGGCCGGCTGCTGCCGGTCATTCATTCGGTATTTCCCTTGGCGCAAGCTGGTGACGCCCATGATCTAATGGAGTCTTCACGCCATATCGGCAAAATCATGCTGAAAGTCTCTGATGAATCTGCCCTCACCTAGCGCCGGTGCACGCACAAAACTGCACGTCTACACATCAAACTCCCCAGCACTGTTGCTGCGCGTCGTTCGGTTTTTGACACAACGTCAAGTGCCTGTCGAGGTAGGGAATAATTTTGTAAAGTTTCCTCGGGCCGAGACAGTAGCCGACCAAGCTGCGGCGGACCTGAAGGCGATGGGATTTCGGGTGCTCACCAGCATGGATCAATTTACGGCCGACACCGACCACAATATGGCCGAGAGCTCTGCGGCGTTACTCGCCCAGGAAAATACCCCTAAAGGCCACGTGCACGGGCCAGGCTGTGGACACGATCATGCACACGGTGAAGCCTGTGATCACGATCATCACCACGATCATGGACACGATCACGACCATGATCACGGCCACCACCATCACCACGACCACAAGCATTAACCCATGGGTTCGCCCAAGGATCAGGTCCGTCGTGTAACGGGCCACGGCGCTATTCGTATTCGCGGCGCCCGGCAAAATAATCTCAAAAACATCGACGTCGATCTGCCTCTGGGCGAGCTGATCGTTGTCACAGGCGTGTCGGGCTCCGGCAAAAGCTCCCTAGTATTCGACACGCTGTATGCCGAAGGCCAACGACGTTACGTCGAGACGTTTTCGGCCTATGCCCGACAGTTCCTGGATCGGATGGACAAGCCGCAGGTCGACCGTATTGAAGGCGTGCCACCGGCGATTGCGATCGACCAGACCAATCCGGTACGCACATCACGCTCCACGGTGGGCACGATGACCGAACTCACCGACCACTTCAAGGTGATGTTTGCACGGCTGGCAGAACTGCACTGCAAGCAATGCAAAAAGCCCGTCCGTCGTCATACAGCCCAAGGCGTTGCCTTGTTGATTCAATCCAGCCCTGCAGATACTCGGATTGAAGTCAGTTTTCCGATCCATACACCCGAGTCATTACCCGACGAGCAGGTGGCTGACTGGCTCTCTGCCCAAGGCTTCACCAAAATTCAATCCCGCGAGGGTGACACGCTGCATGTGATTCAAGACCGCTGGATGCAGCGCGCAGATACCCCGACCACACGCGCCAGCGAGGCCGTGGAATCGGCGATGCGATTGGGTCACGGCCGATGCCGAGTGAAACTGGGCGAGGCCACGCACGACTTCACCAGCGCACTCACCTGCGCCGAATGCACGATCCACTACGCCGAGCCGCGGCCTGCGCTGTTTTCATTTAATTCCCCTATCGGCGCCTGCGAAACCTGCCGCGGATTTGGCCGAGTGATTGGGATTGACCCCGGTCTCGTCATTCCCGATGAGCAAAAAAGCCTGGCTGCCGGGGCAGTCAAGCCGTGGCAGACCAACGCCTATCACGACTGCCAAAAAGAGCTGCTCAAATTTGCCGCCAAACGTGGTGTGCCCACAGACATTCCGTTTCAACGTCTTTCGCAGGCAGACAAAGACTGGATCTTTGATGGCGATGCCGACTGGTCGGGGGACTGGAATCGACAGTGGTACGGAATCTACCGATTCTTCGAGTATTTGGAAAGCAAGGCCTACAAAATGCATGTGCGGGTCTTACTGTCCCGTTACCGCAGCTATACCGAATGCCACCAATGCAAAGGCACCCGTCTCAAACCCGAGGCCCTGCAGTGGACCATTCTGGATAAAACGATTCACGACATCATGCTGCTGCCCATTGACAGGGTGCTGGCATGGGTCCACTCGGCCTTTGATGCCAAGATCAACAAAACCGCCGCCCAGGTTGCTGCGGGCGACATGGTCGCCAAGGAAATTCAGTCACGGCTCGGATTTCTGGTTGATGTGGGGCTTGGCTATCTGACCCTGGATCGTCAGTCGCGCACGCTCTCGGGTGGCGAAGTCCAACGAATCAATCTGACCACTGCACTCGGTACCTCACTGGTCAATACACTGTTTGTCTTGGATGAGCCATCGATTGGACTCCACCCGCGTGATCTGCATCGGATCGTGCAGGTCATGCATAAGCTGCGCGACGCAGGCAATACGCTGGTCGTGGTCGAACATGACCCCCTGGTCATGCAGCACGCCGACCGCATCATAGACCTGGGCCCGGGGCCTGGTGAACACGGCGGATCAATTCTCTTTAACGGCCCCTACAGAGCACTGCTCAATGCCGATACGCTGACCGCCCGCTATCTGAACGGGCAGCTTACGGTTCACGAAGGCAGTCCAAGCACGTCGATTACCGCCGAGAAGAGACTTCGACTGGCCGATGTGCATGCGAACAACCTCAAGCACATCGACATTGACCTGCCACTGCAGCGGCTTGTCTGCATCACCGGCGTATCAGGAAGCGGAAAATCCACACTCGTGCAAGACGTGCTCTACCCCGCGCTCTGCAAGGCAAAGGGCAAGCCCACGGAAAGTCCGGGTGCGTTTGGAACACTTACGGGTGCAGAGCTGATTCACGATGTGATCTTGGTGGATCAATCCCCCATCGGAAAAACCACGCGCTCCAATCCGGTGGTCTATGTCGGCGCCTTTGATGCAATCCGCGCCCGATTTGCGGCCCTGCCCGAGGCGAAACAGCGCCAGTACACCGCCGGCACGTTTAGCTTTAATGCGGGCGATGGGCGCTGCCCCAGCTGTGGTGGCAATGGATTTGAGCATGTGGAGATGCAATTTCTTTCCGATGTCTACCTGCGCTGCCCCGACTGCGATGGAAAACGGTTCCGCAAAGAAATTCTGGAAGTCACACTCAACGGCAAATCCATCGCCGATGTCTTAGACCTGACTATCAGCCAGGCCTTAGCATTTTTCGCTGACGACAACGCCATAGCGCAGCGGCTCCAGCCTCTGGTCGATGTCGGGTTGAGCTACCTGACCTGCGGCCAGCCCGTGCCCACTCTTTCAGGCGGTGAGGCCCAACGTTTGAAGATCGCTGGCCATCTGGCCGAAGCGCTTGATAAAAAAATCAAAGGCGCTCTGCTGATCTTTGATGAGCCCACCACGGGACTCCACTTTGATGACATTGCAAAGCTCTTAAAGGCGCTTCAGGCACTTAAAGCAGCAGGCCACAGCCTCTTGGTGGTCGAGCACAACGTGGACGTTATGGCCTGCGCCGACTGGATCATCGATCTCGGTCCCGAGGCGGGCGACGCCGGTGGATACATCGTTGCCCAAGGTACGGTGGAGGACATCATGAATGCTTCCGCATCCCACACCGGGCGCGCACTGCGCGATGCGCTAAGCGCCGCCCAACACCCCTATCAGGTCGCCGAGCCGCGAATGGGCAACGAGGATGGGCGGACGGCATCGAAGTCGACGAATGTTGAACGCTACGCAGACATCGAGATTCATGGGGCCCGCGAACACAACCTCAAGAATATTGATGTCGTTATCCCACGCGAGCAGATGACCGTGATTACTGGGGTGTCGGGCAGTGGCAAATCCACCCTGGCCTTTGACATCTTGTTTGCCGAAGGCCAACGCCGCTACCTGGAATCACTGAACGCCTATGCCCGGCAGTTTGTTCAACCGGCCAGCAGGCCCGATGTGGATGCTGTCTTTGGCATTCCACCCACGGTTGCCATTGAACAGCGCACCAGCCGTGGCGGCCGAAAAAGCACGGTAGGCACGCTGACCGAGATTCACCATTTTCTGCGGTTGTTGTTTGTCAAAACCGGCACGCAGTACTGCCCCGACTGCAACGTGGCGATCGCACCGCAGAGTCTGGAATCCATTGTTCAAACGCTCTTTACACGTTACCGAGGCAAACGCATTGGTGTGTTGGCCCCACTGGTGGTCAACCGTAAAGGCATTTACCAAGACCTGGCCAAATGGGCCTCAGGCAAGGGCCACACCCATCTGCGAGTGGACGGCGCATTTGTGACCACCGCCGCATTTCCCAAACTTGATCGCTTCAAAGAACACAACATTGAACTGCCGGTCGGCGACACTGTAGTCAAGCCTGAGAATGAACCGACACTAAAGCACTTGTTGGAGCAGGCGCTCAATTACGGTCAGGGTGTGGTGCAGATTTTGGCGCCGCTCGACAGCAACTCCCCAGCACTTACGGTGCTCTCGACCAAGCGGGCCTGCCCATCGTGTGGGACTGGCTTTTCCGAACCCGACCCCCGATTGTTTTCCTACAACTCAAAACACGGCTGGTGCCATTCCTGCTTCGGCACAGGGCTTGAATTGCCGCAGTTTGATGAGGAACAGACGGGTGAAGAAGATGTTTGGCAGGCCGCGGCCGACGAAGATGCCGAGGCCCCTGAAGAGCATATCTGCAGCGCCTGTGATGGTGCGCGCTTGAATCCAACCGCGCTTGCAGTTCGTCTAAACAGCCGGAACATCGCCGAGGTCTCATCGGCGGCCGTGAATGAGCTACCAACGTGGCTCACAAAACTTGATCGGGCACTACCGGCCCGCGAGAAGGCGATTGCACAGGACCTGATTACAGAGATTCGTGCTCGGCTTGATTTTCTGGCCGAGGTCGGACTGGCCTATCTATCCCTTGATCGTGCGGCGCCAACATTGTCGGGAGGCGAGGCTCAGCGCATTCGGCTGGCAGCGCAGCTCGGCTCGAACCTGCAGGGCGTCTGCTACATCCTGGATGAGCCCACTATCGGACTTCATCCACGTGACAATCAGGCACTGCTTCGGCTACTGGGCGCCCTCAAAGAGAAGGGCAACACACTGGTGGTGGTTGAGCACGACGAAGACACCATCCGCCTGGCCGACCATGTGATTGACATTGGGCCCGGTGCCGGCACGCGGGGTGGCCGCCTGATTGCTCAGGGCACCCAGGCCGACATCTGCGCAGCGTCAGACTCGACCACTGGCCACTACCTGCGAACTCCCCTTCAACACCCCAAGCAGGCGGTACGGCCGGCGGCGAACGAACACCTGTCGATTCATGGTGCAAGCCTCCACAACCTGAAATCCATCGACGTGCAGATTCCCCTGCATCGCCTAACGGTAGTCACCGGTGTATCGGGCTCTGGAAAATCAAGCCTGGCCCGCGATGTGCTTCTGGCAAACCTGCGCCATGCGGTTCGTGAAGAACACACTGCAAAACGCACAGGAAAAAATAGTTCTTGGCTTGGATGCAAATCAATCCGTGGCTGGGAAGCCATTGATCGCGTGCTGGAAGTCGATCAGACCCCGATCGGGAAAACGCCTCGCTCAACGCCTTCCACATACATCGGCTTTTGGGACACTATTCGAAAGCTGTTGACCGAAAGCGAAGAAGCACGCATGCGTGGCTGGAAGGCCAACCGATTCTCGTTCAATACCGGCGATGGGCGGTGCAGCCTGTGCGAGGGCCAGGGCTGGCAGAAAATTGAAATGAACTTCTTGCCCGATGTCCGGGTGCTGTGCGACGGCTGTGGCGGAACCCGGTTTAACAGCGAGACGCGATCCGTTTTATGGCGCGGCAAGAACGTGGCAGACATTTTGGTCATGAACGTGGATGACGCCATTGAATTTTTTGAGAATCACCCGTCTGTTCAGCGGCCGTTAAAGCTTCTGCAAGACGTGGGGCTCGGCTACCTCACGCTCGGGCAGCCAAGCCCGACGCTATCGGGCGGCGAGGCCCAGCGTATCAAGCTGGTCACGGAACTGGTCAAGGCCTCTGCTGTATCGGGCAAGACATCGCAACACACCCTGTATGTCTTGGATGAACCCACTGTAGGCCTGCACATGGCCGACATTGAGAAACTGATTCATGTGCTGCATCGCCTGGTCGAGGCAGGCAATACTGTTGTGGTCATTGAGCATCAGCTCGACATCTGGGCCCAGGCCGACTGGATCATTGATCTTGGGCCCGAGGGCGGCGCCGGCGGCGGAACAATTGTGGGCCAGGGTGCGCCGCAGGATATCGTGAAATTAAAGACGCATACCGGCGCAGCGCTCAAAGCGTTCTTGCGGGAACGCGGCAAAGGTTAAGCACCTCGCATCTATCGACTGTGCCGGCCTAGCGTCGGCCACAAACTCGAGGGGAGAGCGCTGGGGCTATTGTGAGGAGCGTCGGAGCCGATGGGGTATTCGGCGACCGCGACGAGCGATGGCACCAGTGCTAGGCCCCGAGCCTACGCTAAGCCCGTGCTACCGACGCTCACTTTTTTGCGAGGTCTGCTGCAGTCGTAAACGCATCGGCGAAGAACTCTTCCTCTGGTAATCCACACGTCGCCACGAAATCTTGCTTCGCCGACTGAACCACGATCGGCGCACCGCAGGCATAAACCTGATGACCTGAAAGATCGGGGAAGTCTTCCATCACAGCCCGATGGACGAAGCCCGTGCGCCCTGACCAGTGATCTTCCGGCATGGCATCGCTGACCACTGGCACGAAACGGAAGTTTGCGAGTGTCTTCTCCCACTGATGGGCGAGATCGGTCTGGTACAGATCGTGAGGCCGACGGCCACCCCAATACAGCACCATGGGGCGCTGTATGTTCTTGGAAGCAGCGTACTCAATCACCGCCTTGATGGGCGCAAACCCCGTTCCACTGGCCAAAAGAATCATGGGCTTTGCACTGTCTTCGCGCAGGAAGAAGGTGCCTTGAGGGCCCTCGAAACGCAGGATATCTTTTTCCTTCACCGCATTCGCTGACGGCGTGCCGGTACCAAAAATCGCATCGGTAAACGCACCGCCCGGCGTATGCCGAATGTGCAGCTCCACCACGTTATCTTGGTGGGGGGCGCTGGCCATGGAATAGCTGCGACGCTTGCCGTCTTTAAGCAGGATATCGATGTATTGGCCCGCGAGGTAATCGAATTTTTCATTGGCCGGCAGCTGCAGCTTGACAATCGCCACATCAGGCGCTGCACGGGCAATGCTCTGCACGCGGCATGGCATTTTGCGTACAGCAATCATGCCCTCGGCCGCCACCACACGGGCCTTGACCACCACATCGGTCTTCGCGGTCGCGCAGCAAATCAGCACTCCACCTTGTTCCCGCTCAGCATCCGACAGCGCCTTGCGTTGATATGTGCCGTAATCCACCTCGCCTTCGACCAGCTGAGATTTGCACGAGCCGCAGGCGCCGTCTTTGCAGCCATAGGGTAGAACGACGCCCGCGCGCAACGCCGCCTGCAGAATGGTTTCGCCATCATCAACCGGAAATTGGCGACCCGAGGGAACGAGAGAACACTGATGCGTCAAGATAATTGCCTTCCTAAAAACCGGCAGTTTACCGGTACTGAACCCAGACGAAAAAGAAGCCTGCGGCGAACAATGCCACCAGGCTCGGGAACAACGCCATCACGGGAGCAGGCCACGTGTTTAACACCCCAAGATGAGAAAAAAGACTGTTGAGCATGTGGAACCCGACACCCACCAGAATGCCCGCAAAAACCCTTGCGCCCACTGCGCCCGCTCGGGCCTGCAAAAATGCTGCGGGCAGCGCCAGAAGCATCATGACCCAGATCACAAACGGATACACAATCCGCTTCCAAAGTGCAATTTCATAGCGATCTGCCTGCTGTTTGTTTTGCCTCAAGTATTGAACATACCGAAAGAGATCCAGAGACGACATACGGTCTGGATTGACCACCAATGCGGTCAATGTCGTGGGCGACAGCTGAGAGATCATCTTGAACCGCTCGAACTGTTGTTCACTTACGCTCCCATTTTCGGAAAAAATAATTTGACGAACGCCACGAAGCTCCCAGATGTACTCCTCCCGTGACTGCCCAACAAACCTCGCGGACTCTGCCTCCATGCTCATCACGAGCCTCTGGCTCTGGTCAAACTCATAGATTTGAGGCCGCTCAAGCACCCGCTCAGAGGCAAATCGGCCGGCATTGATAAAACGGGATCCGCCAGTTGCACCGGCATCACGCGAAGACGAAACATCGCGCACCCATAAGCCTGAACGCATTTGGCCTGAGGATGCACCCTCCCGAAGCCCCACACGGTAGTCCTCGGATAACGGCACCATGAGCTCAGAGAAGAAAGCCGTCAAGATGACCATGGGCACGCCCACACGAAGAATCGCCTTGATCGAGGCGCTCGGCAACAGCCCAGACACGCGAAACACTGTGAACTCGGAATTGGCAGCGCTCTGCGAGAGCGCCCACAGAGTGCCAATCAATGCGGCAATTGGCGCAAGCTCTACGAGACGACTCGGGAGTCCGAGCACGACAAAAACAATGGCGTGTTGGATTCTGTAGCCGCCCACACCGATCTCATCGAGCTCCCACAACAAATCCAAAAAAAGAAACATCGCCAAAAAACCAGCCAACACAAATGTGGTGGCCGCCCAGATGCCCCTGCTCAAGTAGCGCTCAAAGATAGTGAACCGCAGCCCCATGCTTAGGCTCCTCTCGCCCGCAGCCAACGCATCCTGACCCATGAGAGCAACTCTGAAGGCCCGGGAGGCTGGGTCGTTCGCCACCAAAACATCACAGCAGTGATTCCAAGAACAGCTGTGGGAATGATGCCGAGCGCCAGTGCAACATGCATTTTGTCCTGCGTGACTGCGCCTTTTGCTGCGCCAAACAAATTACTGGCAATCACGTAAATCAACAACGCCAAAAGAAGGTTCACTGCCCGGCCGGATCGCACGTTAGTAAATGACAACGGGATCGCTAAGAATGCCAGTGTCAGCGTGAGCAATGGCAACCCGACACGAATCACCAGTTCACCCTGTGCGGATGGATCTGTACGTTGAGCCAAGTCCATGATCGGCATCGACC
>JBDLRC010000096.1:0-3621 GCA_039800265.1 Pseudomonadota bacterium | reverse complement strand
GCCGCTATCCATCGTTTCGTCTTCATACCGCCTCCTGAATTAGTCGCCAAAAATCAAGCCAGCATGTTCACGCAACGCGTGAAACTGAATCTGCGGCCAACGCTCCATCACCACATCCAGTTCGGATCGGTGCGCGGTAAGCAAGACCGGGGCACCAACCACGTCTTCCGCCGTACGGTGAACATTCTCCTGCAAAAACCGTGCAAGTTCTTTGGGATCCTCAGAGGTGACCCAGCGGGCAACGTTAAATCGAGATCCCATCAGCCGCACATCAGCCCCGTACTCCGTTTTTAGCCGGTGGGCGACCACCTCAAACTGCAGCTGGCCTACGGCTCCGAGCAGCATAGCCCCGCCGCCGTGCGGACGGAACACCTGAATCGCGCCCTCTTCTCCCAGCTGCATCAATCCGGTTCTGAGCTGCTTGTTGCGCATAGGATCTGCGGTTTCCACGGCACGAAACATTTCAGGGGCGAAAAATGGCAGGCCTTTAAATTGCAAGGACTCGCCCTCGGTCAACGTGTCCCCAAGCCGTAAAAGCCCATGGTTCGGTAGACCAATGATGTCTCCAGCATAGGCCTCGTCAAGAATATCCCGGCGCTGCGACAAAAATGAGAGGGCGTTGTTGGTTCGAATTTCTTTTTTGTTACGGCTGATCACAAGCTTCATGCCGCGCTCGAATCGGCCAGAGCAGATCCGCAAAAATGCCACACGATCGCGGTGGGCCGGATCCATATTGGCCTGCACCTTAAACACTACCGCCGTAAATTTTGGCTCGTTGGGCTGGACTTCGCGCTGCACCGCCGGCCGCGATCCAGGGCCGGGCGCCAGGTCACTCAGTGCATCCAACACCTCCTGAACACCAAAGTTGTTGATGGCCGAACCAAAGAACACCGGCGACTGTCGCCCCGCTAAAAATTCTTCGGCGTCAAAGGCGGGCATGGCCCCGCGAACCAGTTCCACCTCGGCCAAGGCTTCCTGCAGGGCCGATCCAAACTGGGCCTGCACGGCCGGGTCGGAAACATCCACCCGGTCATCCGCCGCACGGTCCACACGATCCTCTCCAGGGCGAAACAGGCGCATGCGGCCGCTTGCGATATCCACCACCCCGGCAAACGATTTACCCATGCCCACCGGCCAGGTGAAGGGCACCACCGGCATGCCAAGCTCAGCCTCAATCTCATCCATCAGATCCAGGGGCTTTTTAACCTCCCGATCGAGCTTGTTCACAAAAGTAATCAAGGGGGTGTTACGTGCTCGGCACACCTGGATCAGGCGGCGTGTCTGCGGCTCTACACCGTTGGCGGCATCAATCACCATCAAGGCCGAGTCAACGGCCGTGAGCACGCGATAGGTGTCTTCTGAAAAATCCTGGTGTCCGGGCGTGTCAAGCAGATTGACGATGCAATCACGGTACTCCATCTGCATCACCGAGCTGGCCACGGAGATACCGCGCTGCTTTTCGATTTCCATCCAGTCCGACGTGGCATGCCGTGACGCCTTTCGGGCCTTCACACTGCCCGCAATCTGGATCGCGCCAGCATAGAGCAGGAGCTTTTCGGTGAGCGTGGTCTTTCCCGCATCGGGGTGGGAAATGATTGCAAACGTTCTTCGACGGGAGACCTCGTCGGCCCCCGAATGACCCTCACTCAAGACTGCACCCCGGTTTTAGAAACGGGGAAGTGTACTTAATTTGCAGGTGGCGGCGTTTTACAGGTTTTAAAGCCAAAGAGCGTGTAGGCGGGGCAGCTGCCAATCAAGCCCGTGATCACCGGCACCACACCGACATAGGCCCAGGGGCCCAGCGCGCCGACAGCGGCCGAAGCGATGAGCGCCACACCCAGACCGATACGCGATGCCCGATCAATACCCCCCATATTTTTTTCCAGCATTTCAAACTCTCCCTGACTTTTCAATAGGTTAGAGCGCACTCACCCTGAATATGCGCCAACATGCATACTACCAAGCATATCTAAAAAAGCGGCCTAAACTTCGTTGATGTCCATCAAAATTCTGTCCATTGTCTCGATCAGCCTTGGTGCAAGCCTGGGCGCCCTGCTGCGTTGGCAGATTTCAGAGCACCTGAATCACCGCGTAAGTCTCTTGCCTCTGGGCACACTGATTGCCAACCTGATCGGTGCCTATTGCATTGGACTGGCTGTCGCTTATTTTTCTGACCAGCCAAAACTTTCGGACGAATGGCGACTGTTCATCATCACTGGCCTGCTCGGTGGTCTCACCACGTTTAGTGCGTTTTCCGCCGAAGTAGCGCAGCTGATTCAGCAGGGCCGATGGGCCTGGGTCGGCCTAGAGATCGGAGCCCATGTGATGGGGTCGGTACTGCTCACTTTGCTAGGTATCGCAACCTATCAATGGTTGCGATAAATTAACCACCATGGGCTTTTTTGTCACGTTTATTGGAGTGTTCTGATCATGTCGATGGATTACAAGGAAGGTGAATACGCGCTCTCGCTGGGTGCATACGCCCAGGCCTATGAGATTTTCATAGACATCGAAAAAGAGCAGCCGGAGCCGACCTTCATCAAATGCTGCCAGATGGTGTTGACCAATCATTTGCAGGAAGACGACATTGCAGAGCTCAAAGAGCAGCTTCAACGCCAGATGGCTCGTAACAACCCTCGTGCGACGTATAACTACGGCTTGATCATGGCCCACTTGGGCCATGTGGCCAAGGCCCAAGAAATCCTTAACGAGGCAGCATTGATGGGCCTGCCCGAGGCAAAAGCGGCACTCACAAAGCTGCTGCTCACTGGCTCGTGCCGATGAGCACAGAGGAAAAGGTCCGAATCTCTAAACTGCTTGCCGATCGGGGCCTGTGTTCGCGTCGCGAAGCCGATCGTTACATCGAACAGGGCCTCGTACGCGTGGACGGCCAGGTGGTCAGCGAGCTCGGATCCCGCGCCTACCCCACGCAACGCATTGAGCTCACAGCCGCCGCACAGGCCCAGCAATCACGTCGCCTCACTGTGCTCATTCACAAACCGATCGGTGTGATTTCCCATGCTGACGACGAGCAACAGTATCCACCCGCGGTGGGATTGGTCACACGGGATCGACTGTGGCAACACCCTTCCACCCATGCAGTGAACGAAAAGCTGCCCCAGCGAATCTCCACCCGTGGGCTTGCCCCCGCAGGCCGCTTAGACATTGATTCCACCGGTCTCTTGGTGCTTACCCAAGACGGGCGAGTCGCGCGCTTATTGATCGGCGACGACTCACCCATTGAAAAGGAATACCTTGTTCGTGTTGAAGGCACCTTATCTGGGCAAGGCCTGAAACTGCTTAATCACGGGCTAAGCCTCGACGGCCAGCCCCTTCGGCCCGCGAAGGTCTCATGGCAAAACGAGCATCAGCTGCGATTTGTGCTCCGCGAGGGGAAAAAACGGCAGATTCGGCGGATGTGCGAACTGGTGGGATTAAAAGTGATTGGACTAAAACGGATTCGTATCGGTAAGATTGTGCTCGGTCAACTGCCGGTTGGGCAGTGGCGGCCGCTGGGCCAAGCCGAGCGGTTTTAATTCATATTCATTTGGGGGAGAACAATAATGGCATCTATCAAAACCAGCCTCGCAGCAATTGTGTTTGCTGCCACCTGCGCCACTG
>JBDLRC010000095.1:0-3118 GCA_039800265.1 Pseudomonadota bacterium | reverse complement strand
GCTTTTTTTGCGATTGCAAAAATTTCAACGCTGCAGCTTCTTCCGCTAGGGCGGGAGGCCTTGTTTCGCCGAATGTGTGCCCAAGCCCCGACCCATGCCATTGTGGTGGCATTGGACGTCGATGCCGTATCGCCCAAAATGCTGCGTTACTTGAACGAGCAGTTAGTTTTGCGTGGTCAGGAGCGTGGATGGCTTATGGCTGCCGCATTGGAGCCTGATGAGGATGCTGGGGCATTTGGCGCCGCGTTTCATCGCGTTTTAGTGTTTACCCGATTTGTGTCAGCCGCCTATATGGGTGGTGCGTTAATAGAGCAGATGCAAAAAGAGACAAGTGATGTGGTCTGCAGAGAACTTGACAAGGTCTGCCCCCAACGTAAAGTCAACCACATGGTCGTAAGCCTTGCCGATATCTCTGGCCTAGCGCCAGAGCATTACCGGCGTCTGGGCAGCTTTCTATACGCCAGAGGTGCCAATAGCGTGTTTACTGCGGAGTCAACATGATCGTTTTTCGCCGTTTTCTCTGGATTGCGATACCGCTTGCGATTCTGCTCGTGTGGGTCTGGCTTGCATCGGCAAAGCATGGCTGGTTTGACGCCCAGCGCACCGCATATTTCAAAACGGATTCGGCGAGCGGGGTTGTGGTGGGCATGCCCGTACGTGTGGCGGGTTATCGTATTGGCCGGGTGACTAAAGTGGAATTGCGTGATTCGGGCACAGTCGAGGTGCATATTGCCGTGCTTGAACGGTATCAGAACCTCGTTAAAGCCGATGCAGAACTTGAATTGGTTCGGGATCAGATCATTGGCCTTGCCACATTGGATTTCAAGCCCTTTAAATCCGACAAGCCGCTTGCCCAAGGGGCCCAGATCACGTTTGATCGTGGGGCAAAGGTTGGGGATTTTGCGAAGCAGGTGACCGATCGTATTGATCCCGTGCTTTTGCAACTTCAGGCTACATTGCAGTCACTCGATCGTCGTCTCAACGATCCAGGGCTGGTCGCCGCCTTAAGTGGTAGCCATGACACTGTCTTCAATCTTAATAAAACTATGGTGGAGACTCAGCTGACTCTTAAAGAGACTCGTGGGTCTGTATCTGCATTACAAGGCAATATCAGCCATTTAACGCAGGAGCTTTCAACGCTCTCGCAAAAATCTGGCGTGCTGACCGAAGAGCTCATTGGCTTATCGCAAGATGTACGCGACTCATGGCTCGTGCGCGGTATTTTCTCCTCCCCCAGAAAGAAAGAAGAATCAAAGTGAGACCACAACACCTATCGGTTACCACCACGAATGAGTCGCCAGTGAGTGCCGTTGTCGCTGCATCGATGTTCGTTGCATTGATGAGTTTCATTTCAGGTGCGCCGGCATGGGCACAGTCTGCACCAGCGAACGCGTCGGCTCAAAAGTCGGGTACTACGACAAAGCCGTCCGGCTCTGCTTTGCTGTCATTAGACAGTGGTCGAGCCAGCCGGGATCTGGTGGTCACCACCGGTGTGCGTGGCTACAAGCGCCCAAGCTCGAAGCAGATTCATGCCTTAATTCTTGCGGCCGGTGAGTACACCGCTCCCGGCGTCACCCCGTTGAAGGGCGTAGTCCACGATATTCAAACGGCCAAAGAGATCGCAGTGCGTCTGGGCGTGCCAGATACTAACCTCACGGTTGTTCAAAACAAAGAACTTACCCTCCAGGGCATCCGCACAGCCTTTAAAACACTGGAGGAGCGCATAGCGCCAGGGGATGATGTGTTCGTGTACTACACGGGCCATGGTGCAAGGCAGCTCATTCAGGATGCCCGCGGTGATCGCTGCGGGGAATCTTTGGTCACGATTGATGGTTTTGCATTTAGCGATCAAGAGCTTAGTGAATACTTAGAGCGTTTATCCGGTACCGCCAAAAAAATCATCGTATTTTTTGATGCATGCCATTCAGGGGGCGTCAGTACACGCAGCGCAAAAGCCGCGGACTTGGTGCCCAAGACCACAACGCTTCCAGGTCAGGGCAAGAGCTGCAGTATTCCCGCAAACTTGCTTAAGCGTTCTATTACTGCAAAGTCAAAGACGCCTGGGGCGGGCGGTCAGAATTATGTGTACATTGCCGCAGCTCGCGATGACGAAGTGGCATTTGATAACCCGAAATCGGGTGGTCTGGCCTCTCAAGCCTGGCTCGATTGTTTAAAAGGGGAAGCAAAAGATCTGGATCGAAGCGGCGGATTATCGGCACGAGAGCTGGTCGACTGCGCCCAAAAGAAGGTGAATGAAAAAATAGGCGACCGACCCACCATCAAGCCACACAACATCAGTATCACGGGCAATGCAGATCTGGTCTTGAGCTACCTTGATAACGCGGTGCCAGAGTCCGCAGCGACACCCGCTTCGGCAACAGCCTCCACGCCGGTAGCCCCGGTCGCAACGGCTACGACACCTGCGCCCTCGGCGACTTCTGCGATTGCTTCATCTTCTCAGGTGCCGGCTGCCCTCTCCACGCAGCCAGTCAAAATCGCGCCGCTCTCGACCCTCAACGATATGTATCAGGGCCGTGATGATCGCCGTCTGGTGACCTTAACTGCCCCGAAGACGACGCTAAAGATTAAGCAGGATCGTTTTGATTTCAGTGTTTATTCGCGAGAGGCTGGGTATCTCTACATTTTGATGGCCGGCTCAGACGGTGAGACGTTTGATATCTTGTTTCCCAACCAAATCGACTCCGCCAATAAGATTGGGGCGGGCGAGACCTTACGGCTGCCGCGTTCAAGCTGGCGGTTAACCGCAGGTGGACCGGTGGGCAAAAACACTATCCTCGCCGTCGTGAGCGATGGCCCACGTGATTTCAGCACATTGAACGTGACCAAGGCTGGTCCGTTCTCGGTGGTCAATGTGACCCCGATTGCCGCCAAAGACATCCAGCTGGTGACCTTAACCTCTGCGGTGGCTGAACAGCCTGACTGTCAGCAGCCGCTTAAGCGAAATCTGGTCATCTCTAAAGAGTGCTCCAATTCGTATGGCGCAGCCAAGCTGGATATTGAGGAGGTGCAATGAAGACTTTTTATCAGCGCATTGTCGCCGCCACGCTTGCCGTTACGTTGACGGCCACATCAGTAGGCCTATCTGCCCAACAGCCGG
>JBDLRC010000094.1:0-7211 GCA_039800265.1 Pseudomonadota bacterium | reverse complement strand
CATTGGCTTTGACGATGCTCGGGCCAAAATTTTTGATATCGCGATTCAGACCGGCGCAATGGTGGCCGTCGTGTGGCATTACCGTGCTCGCTTTGTTCGGCCATCGGCCCAGTTCGTACGGCATCTGGCCATTGCCTTTGTTCCTGCGGCGGTGCTGGGGCTCGTGTTTGGTGGCTGGATCAAGGCGGTCTTGTTTTATCCGGTTCCGGTCGCAGTGGTGTTGATTCTGGGCGGTGTTGTGATTATTTTGGTGGAGCGTTGGATTGCAGCCCACCCTCAGCACATCCGGATTCACGAAGTGGACACCATGACCGATCGTGATGCACTCAAGCTTGGCATTGCTCAGGCCTTTGCACTGATTCCCGGCACGAGCCGATCCGGTGCGACCATCATCGGCGGCATGTTGTTTGGCATGTCCCGAAAATCCGCGACCGAGTTTTCATTCTTTCTGGCGGTCCCGACCTTGGTAGCTGCCGGGGGCTACTCCCTACTGAAAGATCTTGAGTTGCTGCGCCTGGAGGATCTGCCCCTGTTTGCCGTGGGGCTGGTCGCGGCGTACGCCACTGCGCTGGTGGTGATTCGCTGGTTGATTGGCTGGGTAAGCCACCATACGTTCGTTGGGTTTGCGATTTACCGGATCGTATTTGGGTTTGTAGTGTTGTTTGCGGTGTCGCGTTTTTGAAAAATGAGGTCGGCAACAGGGTGGCCTAATCGAAGGCCTCGGCGTTCAAACTTCGTCTCAGGCCTCCACTGAGGCCGCGGCGAGAACCCGTCCGAGGTGTTGATCAGGCCGGCCTCTGCGGTGCAGACGGCAAGCATTTGGTCAGCGTATTCTGGCCAGTCGGTGGCCATGTGCAGGATGCCGCCTGATTTTAGTTTTGGAATCAGGGATGCGATAAACACTGGCTGAATCAAGCGTCGCTTGTGATGACGCTTTTTCGGCCAAGGGTCTGGAAAATAAATATGCACCGCATCCAGGCCAGCATCGGGGACCATGGTCTTCAGCACATCGACGACATCGTATTCAATGATGCGAATATTGGAGAGCGCGAGCTGCTCGATCTTTCCGAGCAGGGCCCCGACCCCTGGTTTGTAGACCTCGACACCAAGAATATTCCAATCAGGGTAAGCCTTAGCTATGGCCGCAGTGGTCTCGCCCATGCCGAAACCAATCTCGAGAATGACGGGGCCGTCGCGCCCGAAAATCCCTTTGAAATCAAGCGTTTCAGACGGGTACTGAATTCCCCATTGTGGAAACAGACGCTCACGTGTGGTGCGTTGCGCCTGCGTGATGTGTCCGCTTCGCATGACAAAACTTCGAATGTGACGATGAAAACTGTCGTTCATGGCGGCGAAAAGTTTGGTATTGTTCGGGCTCGCAGGTACGCAATGCGGGTTATAAGAATTCTGCAGTTCCAGGGAGTATCGCCCGATTCCAAATGTTGTGCATCCGCGTAAGACCCCTTCGGTTTAAACCTTTGAGTGAGTAAGAGTCCACCATGAATAAAGCAGAACTCGTTGAAGCAATTGCCAGCGCCACCGATTCATCGAAAGCCGCTGTTGATGAGATGTTAAACGCCACAATCTCCACCATCATCAAGGCGGTGACCAAGGGCGATTCTGTACAACTGGTTGGTTTCGGAACGTTTGGATCCGGCAAGCGTGCAGCCCGCACCGGCCGTAATCCACGCACCGGTGAGACCATCAAGATTGCAGCTGCGCGCACGGTGAAGTTCACCGCTGGCAAGGCCTTCAAAGACGCGGTCAACAAGAAAAAATAAGCCCGTCGTGTGTGATGTAAAAGCCCAGGCAATCCTGGGCTTTTTTATTTCCTGTTAGGCTCGTTGCATGAACCCACCCGTTGTGATTGTTGGCGCCGGATTGGCGGGCCTGACCGTGGCCTTGCGGGTGGCCGACCATCGTCCAGTGCTCGTTCTGGCCAAGCGCAGCCGAAACGAGTCGGCAACCGCATGGGCCCAGGGGGGTATCGTGGGGGTGTTGGATTCCACCGACAGCATTGAGGCCCATGTGCAGGACACTCTGGCCGCCGGTGCGGGACTCGTGGTGGAGTCAGCGGCGCGTCATGTGGCCAGCCAGAGTGCCCAGGCCATTCAATGGCTGATGGACCTCGGGGTGCCGTTTTCGGTTGATCCTCAAGGCCCGCTTGGCCTGCACCTGACCCGAGAGGGCGGCCACTCTCATCGCCGGATTGCGCATGCAGCCGATGCTACGGGCAAGGCCATTCACGACACCTTGTTGGCGCGGTGCAAGGCACACCCCAACATCACCATTCACGAACACTGGATCGCGCTGGATCTCATTACAAACCGACACTGCAAGACCGCTGGACCCGATCGTTGTTACGGCGTGTATGTGTTGGACATTGATCGACAGCGTGTGGAATCGATTGCGGCCTCGGCCGTGGTGCTGGCCTGCGGGGGTGTCGGAAAGGTCTACCGCTACACCAGCAATCCCGATACGTCGACCGGCGATGGTATTGCCATGGCCTGGCGAGCAGGGTGCCGTGTGGCCAACATGGAATTCATTCAATTTCACCCCACCTGCCTCTACCACCCCGAAGATCGGAGTTTTCTCATTACCGAGGCACTTCGCGGTGAGGGCGCCCAGCTGAAAATTCCTGGGGCATCCGCTCAGTCGGCACGCTTCATGCCAGCCCACGACCCACGGGCAGAACTCGCACCTCGCGATATTGTTGCGCGCGCGATTGATTTTGAAATGAAACGACACGGTATTGATTATGTGCACCTCGATGCCACGCATCTCGGTGAAGCGTTTCTTAAATCCCATTTCCCCACGGTGTATGCCCGATGTCTCTCGTTGGGCATCGACATTGCCCGGCAGCCGATTCCTGTGGTGCCTGCTGCCCACTACACCTGCGGTGGTGTGGTGACCGATCTGATGGGCCGTGCTGACTTAGAGGGCCTCTTTGCGGTGGGCGAGACCGGGTATACCGGCCTGCATGGGGCCAATCGGCTAGCTAGCAACTCTCTTTTGGAGTGTGTGGTGGTTGGCCGGGGCGCAGCCGAAGCGATTGTGGCGTCCGGTCCCGTGCAAGATGTCGTCTTGCCGCCATGGGATGAGAGTCAGGTTGAGAACGCCGACGAGCAGGTTGTGATTGCGCATAACTGGGATGAGCTTCGATTGCTGATGTGGAACTATGTGGGCATTGTGCGCACTACGAAACGGCTGGAGCGCGCGCTGCATCGGATTGAATTACTGCAGTCGGAAGTCCAGGAGTATTACTCCAATTTTCGTGTGACCAGTGACCTGCTGGAGCTCCGAAATCTTTTGGTCTGTGCAGAATTGATCGTGCGCTCTGCATTGGAGCGAAAAGAGAGCCGTGGCCTGCACTACAGCCGGGATTTTCCTGAGCCTTGGCCAGTCGCCCGGCCCACCATACTCTCGCCATTGCGGGCCGTGACGCGCAACGAATAGTCCACAGCCTTGATGTCTTTGGTCAGGGCGCCGATCGAGATCCGGTCCACACCGGTCTCGGCCACGCGGCGTACGGAGTCCAGGGTGATGCCGCCTGAGGCCTCGATCAATGCCCGGCCGGCGTTGATGGCGACAGCCTGGCGCATCTCTTCCTCTGAGAAGTTATCGATCAGAATGCTGTCCGCGCCCGCTGACAGGGCCTGCTGGAGTTCGTCGAGTGTTTCCACCTCGATTTGAATCGTGACATTCGCGTCCAGCGTCCGAGCAGCATGCAATGCGGCGCTGATACTGCCTGCCGCAACGATGTGGTTTTCTTTGATCAAAATGCCGTCCCACAGCGCCAGCCGTTGATTGGCGCCGCCGCCCACCGTGACCGCGTATTTTTGCGCCTGCCGCAGGCCGGGAATCGTTTTGCGCGTATCCAGCACGAGGCAGCCTTTGGGGTTTGGGCTGGCATGGGCGATGGCGTTGACGTAATGACGCGTGTGGGTTGCCGTGGCGGAGAGGAGCTGTAAAAAATTCATGGCCGAGCGTTCAGCCGTAAGCAGAGCGCGTGCATTCGCCTCAATGTCACACACGATCGTGTCGGCGCGAAGCGATGCGCCTTCATTGGCATGCCATGTGATCCGTGCGGTCGGGTCCAGTGCGTGCACGCAGCCCGCGAACCAGTCGCGTCCGCAGAGCACTGCAGACTCGCGGACGCGAAGCTGTGCTTGAGCCTGAACATGCTCTGGAATCAGGCGGGCGGTCCAGTCTCCTGTGCCCACGTCTTCACGTAAGGCATCGCGAATGTTGCGTTCGCGGGCGGCAGGCAGTGATTCGTTACAGTCGAACATAGACGAGCTGTGGAGCCTTAGGCTGCGCCGATTCTCGGCACCAGGCCAGATGGCCCCTTGGCATGGGTTGCCGTGAAGTTCAGCATGCGTTCGATGCAGAGCTTTGCCTTCTGGCCAATCGCCGGATCGAGCGTGATTTCGCCCGCGCCGGTTTCCAAAGCGCGCAGCACACCGCGCAGACCATTCATGGCCATCCAGGGGCAATGGGCACAGCTCTTGCAGGTTGCGCTGTCACCGGCCGTAGGTGCCTCAATGATGGTTTTGTTCTTTGCCAGCTGCTTCATACGGTGGAAAAGCCCCTTGTCGGTGGCCACGATGTATGTGTTGGCGCTGCCGTGCACCACCGCCTGCAGCAGTTTGGTTGTTGAGCCGACCACATCGGCCAACGCCACCACGCCGGCAGGCGATTCGGGATGCACCAGCACCACCGCCTCGGGCATCTGTCGCTTCATCATGCGCAACTCTTCGGTTTTAAATTCGTTGTGCACGATGCAATCACCCTGCCACAGCAGCATGTCGGCTTGGGTTTGCGCTTGGATGTAGTGGCCAAGATGGCGATCGGGGGCCCAGAGTATTTTTTTCCCTTGGGCATGCAAGTGGCCCACGATCTCCAATGCACAGGAGCTGGTCACCATCCAGTCGGCGCGGGCTTTTACGGCCGCACTGGTGTTGGCGTAGACCACTACCGTGCGGTCTGGATGGGCATCGCAGAAGGTGTTGAACGCATCGGGTGGGCAGCCCAGGTCGAGCGAGCAGGTGGCCCCTAGGTCGGGCATGAGCACGGTCTTCTCGGGGCTAAGAATCTTGGCAGTCTCGCCCATGAAGCGCACGCCCGCCACGACCAACGTCGAGGCAGTATGGTCTCGGCCAAATCGAGCCATCTCGAGCGAATCGGCCACGATGCCGCCGGTTTCCAAGGCGAGATCTTGTATGTCTGCATCGACATAGTAGTGGGCTACCAACACTGCGTTTCGCTGAATCAAGCGCTCACGGATTTGTTGCTGCAGAGCAAATTTTTCCTCGGCAGGAATCGGCGGCTCGACGTTGGCCCATGCCTGCGCGATACATGTCGCGCCTTTGGCGTTTTGGACAATCACATCGAAGTCTTGTTTCATGGGGTTTGGTGCTGGTGGTCGCGACTCTGAACTGGAGCGGGTGAAGGGGATCGAACCCTCGTCTAAAGCTTGGGAAGCTTTCGTTCTGCCATTGAACTACACCCGCGGATTTGGTTTGTGAATTTAAATCATTCGTTTCGTGAATTGCACCTTTTGTGTGGTGCGGACCTGCATAAACTTTCTTAAGCTTTTATCTTCATCCGTCATTATTTTCATCTGGTATAAAGAGGAATCATCACTCACTTTGAAAACGAATATGCCTCCAATGAACGCATGGCTTAATCTCCGGCAACTTCTCGACGCCGTGACCGCCGACACCGATTTCAAGGCAATTGACGAGCGAAGCCAGCGTCTATTGGAGTGGATTGTCGCCCATTATTCACCTGACCGCCCAATGTTCGTTCAGACCATCGTGATGAAGTCCGAAGTCGCTTCCCCGGCGACCATTCATAAGGGCCTGGCCATCCTCGAGCGCGAGGGCATGATTGCCGTCAAAGTTGACCCTGAAGATACCCGTCGCCGCATCGTGAGCCCCACCGATCGCGCCAAAAAACTCATGGCAAAACTCTCCCAGCGTGTGAAAGCCTGGGCTGATGGCCTCGAAACCTAAATCCATTCTCGAAGACTGGCTGCCCGACCGCCCGATTCCGTGGCTGGCGGGCTTTGCCGTGCTCTACGTCGTCGTGTTTCTCGTCCAAGACCGTATCTCCGGTCTGGTCGACGTTCTGCCCGGCAGGATTGCGGTGGTCTTTCTCCCGGCATTTGTTCGGGTCGTGGCCGTGGTGGTTGCGGGGCTCGCCGGTGCCGCGGGCATCGCGCTGGGAAGCGTTGTGATCAATGCCGTGTTGTATCAGCAGCCTTGGGAGATCGCTGGGACCGTCGCGATCGCCTCGGGATTGGGAGTATTTCTGTCGTATTGGATTTTACGCATGGCATTTGGCGAAAAATTGCCACTGACACTGCCCATGCTGATGGTTCTTGCCGTGCTGTACAGCGCGTTTAACGCCATGATTCACGGATTGGCATGGGAACTCTTAGGGTTCGACCAGCAGGCCACAATGGCGGATCTTGCATTGATGATGGTGGGTGATCTGGCCGGCGTGGTGCTGGCATTCGCGCTTTTAAGCCTTTTTCTTCGACGTCTGCCGTTGTTCGCGAAACCAGTGAATAAGTGATGCGCTGGTAGCGTCTAACGGGGGTGTGCGCTCTAATCCTGTGGTTTGCGCCTTGCCTTCAATGGCCTCGAGCGCTGATCGGGCAATCGATTTCCCAAGCTCCACACCCCACTGATCAAACGGGTTGATGTTTTGAATGGCTGCCAGTGCAATGACACGGTATTCCCAGAGTGCAATCAAGGCGCCAAGTGCCTTGGGATCAAGCCGCTCCAACAAGACCATCGTGATGGGGTGTCCACCCCAGCAGGTTTTTACGTTGTCCTCGTGAATGTGCCCGCCTGATAAGGCCTGTGCTTGCGCGATCAGATTGGCCCAGAGTGCGTCATGGCTTGCATGTGCGCTGTGGCTGGGGTGAACGTTTGCGATCAATTCGATCGCCACGCCTTGGGCGCCTTGATGCAGCAGTTGAAAGAAGGCGTGCTGTGCGTTGGTGCCCACATCCCCCCAGAGAATCGGGCAGGCCGGGCCCTGAAGCGGATTGCCATCACGATCAATGTGTTTGCCCAGGGATTCCATCCAGAGTTGTTTGAGATAAGGCACCAGCAGGGCAAGCCTTGAGTCATAGGCGGAGACCATCAGCGTGGGCAGCTTTCGGTGTCGCAGGTTATAAAAATCAGTGGCCGCCATGA
>JBDLRC010000093.1:0-5989 GCA_039800265.1 Pseudomonadota bacterium | reverse complement strand
GCGCAGATGTTGCGTGCACTGATCAAGGAAGAGTTCACCCGTAACGGCATCACCAAGCTTATGGCCCTGGTGGCCTCTCCAGTGCTAAAGCGTTTCTCTGCGCGCGTTGATCATCGTCGGTACAACGGCGCATCGTTGCTGGGGCTTCGCGGCATTGTGATCAAGAGCCACGGTTCAGCCGATGCGTATTCGTTTGGGCATGCCCTGATGCGTGCGGCAGATGCGGCCGCCCACGGGTTAAATGAGAAAATCGCCCAGGCGCTTGAAGCATCGCGTGGCCATGCACCGGCGCAGACTCCCTCGGCTGTGGTGCAAAATCATTAAACAGGTATGAAGATTTTTTCTCGAATTGCGGGCACGGGCCGCGCATTACCCGGCGAAGCAGTCACCAATGCGCAACTCGCAGAGCGGCTCGCCGCAGCCGGTGTGGAGACGTCGGATGCGTGGATCCGTGAGCGCACGGGTATTGCCCAACGTTACATTGCAGCCGACGATATCGCGAGCAGTGATCTCGCGGCACAGGCGGCACGTGCCGCTCTGGAGATGGCAGGCATGGCCGCAAACGAGATCGAGCTGATCATCGTGGCCACGTCAACGCCCGACATGATTTTTCCTTCCACGGCCTGCCTAGTGCAAAAGAAACTGGGTATCACCTCGGACTGTCCGGCCTTCGACGTGCAGGCGGTCTGCAGCGGCTTTGTGTATGGCCTTGCTACAGCAGATCTCTATATCGCATCAGGAAAGGTGAAGTCCGCCTTGGTGATCGGTGCAGAAACATTTTCGCGCATCATGGATTGGAATGATCGCGGCACCTGTGTGCTCTTTGGCGATGGTGCCGGCGCAGTGGTACTGAAGGCCGACGCGACCCCGGGCATTCTCGGCCATCGGCTGCATGCCCGTGGCGAACACGAAAATATCCTTCGCACTGCGGGCACCGTGGTGAGCGGTGTTGCGCGGGGCCACCCGTTTTTGACGATGGATGGCCAGGCAGTGTTTAAGCTGGCCGTGCAGGTGCTCGACAGCGTTGCCCGCGAAGTGGCGCATGAGGCCGGCATGGCGGTCTCGGATATTGATTGGCTGATTCCTCATCAGGCCAATGTCCGCATTCTTCAGGCCACGGCAAAGCGTCTGGGCATCTCCGAAGATCGTGTGATCGTGACTGTTGATCAGCATGCGAACACATCGGCTGCATCGGTGCCGTTAGCACTCGATGTCGGTGTGCGTGATGGCCGTATTCAGCCTGGTCATACCGTGATGATGCAGGGCGTGGGCGGAGGCTTTACCTGGGGCGCTGTGCTTGCGCGCTTTTAGAACGAAGGGTTGGCAATGAACAGTTTGGCATTTGTATTTCCCGGTCAAGGCTCGCAGACCGTGGGCATGCTCAATGGTTTTGCAGGCAGCGTTGCGGTCAGTGCAGTGATGCAAGAGGCCTCGCAGGCCATCGGCTTGGATTTGGAAAAAATGATTGCTGACGGTCCGGCCGAGACCTTGGCGTTGACCGTCAATACGCAGCCGCTGATGCTGGCCTCGTCAGTCGCGTTTTATTCGGCATGGCGCGCAGCCGGCGGCCCGGCACCGGCTTGGGCGGCGGGGCATAGTCTTGGCGAATATTCTGCGTTGACGGCGGCCGGTGTGTTTGGCCTGGCCGATGCGGTGCGACTCGTTCGATTTCGTGCAGAGCAGATGCAGTCGGCCGTGCCGGTGGGCGTGGGCACCATGGCGGCGGTGTTGGGCATGTCGGCCCCCGATGTGATCCTGGCCTGCGCAGATGCGGCCCAGGGCCAGGTGGTCGAGGCCGTGAATTTCAATGCGCCCGATCAGACCGTGATTGCGGGCCACAAAGAGGCGGTCGATCGCGCCTGTGCCTTGGTCAAAGAGCGTGGGGCTAAGCGAGCTTTACCACTTCCTGTTTCAGCACCCTTTCATTCGTCACTGCTTAAACCGGCTGCAGACGCATTACGCGAAAAGCTCGCGTCGGTTGCACTGCATGCGCCGACGGCAAAGGTGATCAACAACGTAGATGTAGCTATTGAATCCGATGCCGCTCGCATTCGCGATGCGTTGTCGCGGCAGGCCATGAGTCCGGTGCGCTGGGTCGAAGTCATTCAGACCCTGGAGCGCAATGGTGTAACCACCGTCATGGAATGCGGCCCCGGCAAGGTCTTGTGCGGCCTTGTGAAGAAAATCGCGCCCTCCATCAACACGTATGCCATCAATGACCAGGCCAGCCTAGAGGCTGCATTGGCAGCCGTGGCATAACCCAGTCAGGAGAGATTTAGATGACAGCAGCACAACCCCCCCGTGTCGCGTTAGTGACCGGTGCGACCCGTGGCATTGGCCAGGCTATTGCGATGGCACTCGGTACAGCCGGCCACACGGTTATCGGTACGGCCACCTCTGCCGAGGGCGCCCAAACCATCAGTGCGGCGCTCCAACAGGCGGGCTGCAAGGGCGAGGGCAGGGTGCTTCAGGTCAACGATGCTGCGGCCTGTGACCAGTTGATCGACGACATCGGCGCCCAATACGGCGCCATCGGCATTTTGGTGAACAACGCCGGGATCACGCGGGATAACCTGGCCATGCGCATGAAAGACGACGAGTGGGAGGCCGTGATTCAGACCAACCTCTCGGCGGTGTTTCGGCTCTCGCGCGGCGTGCTTAGGCCCATGATGAAGGCCCGCTGGGGCCGGATCATCAACATCACCTCAGTGGTCGGCCTCTCCGGAAACCCTGGCCAGATCAACTATGCCGCCGCCAAGGCCGGCGTTGCCGGGATGTCCCGTGCCCTGGCTCGCGAGGTGGCCAGCCGAAACATCACCGTCAACTGCGTGGCGCCGGGCTTTATTGATACCGATATGACCAAGGCGCTATCCCCTGAACAGATCGCATCGTTGATGTCTCAGATACCCGCCCAACGTCTGGGAAATCCCAGCGATATTGCGGCATCTGTCGTCTTTTTGGCCTCAGAAGGGGCCTCTTACATTACCGGCGAAACCCTATCCGTCAACGGCGGAATGGTCATGTCCTGATACAATCGCCCCACCGTTTTACCCCTAAGGAAGAGGTTCATGGAAGATATTGAAAAGCGCGTGATTGGCATCGTTTCGGAGCAGCTGGGTGTCAAGGTTGAAGACGTCAAGAAAGAGTCCAAATTCGTAGACGACCTGGGTGCAGACTCCCTGGATACGGTGGAGCTGGTCATGGCGCTGGAAGATGCCTTTGGCTGCGAAATCCCCGACGAGGAAGCCGAGAAGATCACCACGGTTCAGCAGGCTATCGACTACGTCACGACCCACCTCAAGAAGTAAGGAAACCCATCGCCGATGAGCGGTTCGTCAGGTTCGGGCGCCGCAGGTCGGCGACGTGTTGTAGTGACCGGGCTGGGGTGCATATCCCCAGTCGGCAATTCCACCTCCAGCGCTTGGCAGGCCTTGGTGGCCGGTACATCCGGCATCGCCACGGTGACCAAGTTCGACCACAGCGGTTTGCCGGTTCACTTTGCCGGCGAGGTTAAGGGCTTTCAAGTCGAGGATTACATCCCCGCCAAAGAGGCTCGCCATATGGATACGTTTATCCATTACGGCATCGCAGCGGGCATTCAGGCGCTTAAAGATTCGGGTCTCGAGGTGACCGATGCAAACGCCGAGCGTATCGGCGCGTTTGTCGGCTCCGGCATTGGCGGCCTGCCGCTGATTGAAGAGACCCACGCCGAATACACCGCGAAAGGTGCACGGCGCATTTCTCCGTTCTTTGTCCCCGGATCCATCATCAACATGATCTCGGGCCATCTGAGCATCTTGCACAACCTCAAGGGTCCGAACATCGCGGCAGTCACCGCCTGCACGACCGGTCTCCACAGCATTGGATTGGCCATGCGCCTCATTCAATACGGCGATGCCGACGCCATGCTGGCCGGCGGTGCCGAGTCCACGGTGTCGCCATTAGGCATTGGCGGGTTTGCTGCCGCCCGTGCATTGTCGACGCGCAACGATGATCCAGCTTCAGCATCACGGCCGTGGGATAAAGACCGAGATGGTTTTGTGTTGGGTGAGGGTGCAGGTGTCTTGATGCTCGAAGAGCTTGAGCACGCTAAGGCCCGTGGTGCAAAGATCTATTGTGAGTTGGCGGGCTTCGGCATGTCGGGCGATGCGTATCACATGACCGCTCCGAATATGGATGGCCCGCGCCGTTGCATGGTCAACGCGCTCAACGATGCCCATATTTCAGCCGACCAGGTGGATTATGTGAATGCCCATGGCACGTCCACACCGCTAGGCGACAAAAATGAGACCGAGGCGATCAAGGCAGCATTGGGTGACCATGCCAAGAAGGTGATCGTCAATTCCACCAAATCGATGACAGGCCACCTCTTGGGTGGTGCGGGTGGGCTTGAGTCTGTGTTCACGGTGCTGGCGCTTCACCACAAGGTGAGTCCGCCGACCATCAACATCTTTCATCAGGATCCAGAATGCGACCTGGATTACTGTGCGAACACCGCTCGAGATGCGGCCATTGATGTTGCCGTGAAGAACAACTTCGGGTTTGGGGGCACCAACGGCACGCTGGTGTTCCGTCGGTTCTGAGTGAGCCGCCAGAGGCTGGTGGGGTAATGGATTCGCGCGACGCCGATGCGCAGCTCATTGCCCGCATCCAAAATGGGGACAAGCATGCGTTCGAGCTGCTTGTCGCCAAGTATCAGCGCCGTGTGCTGCGTCTGATCTCCCGTCTGGTTCGAGACCCCGCCGAGCAAGAGGATATTGCCCAAGAGGCCTTTATCAAGGCCTACCGCGCCATACCCAATTTTCGAGGCGAGAGCGCGTTTTATACGTGGCTCTACCGGATTGCCGTCAATACGGCCAAAAATTATCTTGCCAGCCAGGGCCGCCGCCCGCGCACGGTGGGCGACATGCCCGCCGATGAGGACGGGGAATCTTTTGGCGTTGAAGATGTCGTAGAGGACAACAATACCCCCGATGCTGTGCTGCACAGCCGGCAGGTCGCCGAAGCTGTGAACCAGGCCATTGAGCGCCTGCCGGAAGACCTCCGGATGGCGGTCACGCTTCGAGAGATCGAGGGTTTGAGTTATGAAGAAATTGCCCAGGCCATGGACTGCCCTATCGGAACCGTGCGGTCGCGTATTTTCCGTGCGCGTGAAGCGATTGCGCAGGCCCTGCGGCCGTTGTTGGGCACGACCGAGGGAAAGCGGTGGTAACAGGCGGTGATCAGGGGAAGGAAAACGGTATGAATAACCGGGAAGAACTATCAACGTGGATAGATGGCGAGCTCGATGCGAAAGCGCGGCCGAACATCACCTCCGAAATTCTTGCGAGCGATCAGGCGCGGCGAGACTGGGATCATTGGCATCTCATCGGTGATGTCATGCGAAGCGCATCGATCGCACGCACCACATCGGTAGCCGATCGTGTCGCGCAGGCCCTGGCGAACGAGCCCATTCACATGCCGCGTGCTCAGCCGAATGTCGCCGCACCGACGCGGTCGCGCAGCGCGTCGCGTCAAAACGCCCGCTGGTTTGGCAGCGCAGCAGCTGCGGCGGCGGTTGCCTTTGTGGCGTATTTGGCCTTTGCGCCTCAGATGCAGGATTCCGCTGTGACGCAGATGCTTGCGGGCGGCCCCGCCGCCACCTCGCCATCGGCCTCGGCTATCGCGCCGGATCATCTCACCCCTGTGGTGCTGGAAGATCCGCGCCTTCGGGATCTGATCGATGCCCACGGCACGATGTCGATTCGTCCTGTTGCGGTCGAGGTTCGCTAAACGTGAGCGGCGCTATGGTGATGGTTCGGTGGCTTCGTCATGCTGGTGTACTGCTCGCGTTGGTACTCTCACCGACAACCTTTGCAGCGTCGCCCACGGCCGAGCCCAATCCCGCGGCCTTGCTTGAGCGCATGCAAAATGCGGCGCAAACCTTGTCGTTTTCCGGAATCTTTGTGCATCAGCAAGACTCCATCTTGCATACATCGCGCATTACACA
>JBDLRC010000092.1:0-4650 GCA_039800265.1 Pseudomonadota bacterium | reverse complement strand
TGCCTTTCACAAGGCGTTTCCAGATGGCTGGGCCCGGCGCGCCGATGGAGGGCGTGTTCCCGTTCGGCTGATCCATGTGGGCTCCTATCAAGATAAGACGCTGATGCAGGAGTTGATGCTGATGAGCGGACGGTACCCGGGCATTTTGTTGGAAGGCCCGCTGTCCCATGCCGAGACCATGCGCAGCATGACCCATGTGCATTGTTTGATTCAGCCGTCGGTCTCCGAGGGCGGGGCCCTTGTGATTTCAGAGGCCGTGGCCTGCCGTCTGCCCGTGATCGCGTCGAATATTCCGGCCCACCGCGCGCAGCTTGGCGAAGACTATCCGGGATTGTTTGCGGTGGGAGATGCCGATCAGCTGGCGCAGCAGCTCACACGCTTTGTGGCCGACACGTCATTCTCGGAAGCACTTCGCAGCTGCCAGCCCGAGCTGGCACTTCGACTTACTGCAACGGCAAGTGAGCGTGATGAGCTACTGCGCATGGTCCGTAAATTGGCAGAATCGCCGAGCAAGGAGTTTGCATGAGCACCGAATCACCTACGCCGGTTCGTCTTTCGTCGTTGGCCCACGGGGGCGGATGCGGCTGCAAGATTGCGCCTTCGGTATTGACCGATATTCTGGCCAAGATCCCGGCTGGCATCGTGCCCAAAGAATTGTTGGTCGGCACTGAGACCAGTGACGATGCGGCAGTCTGGAAGCTTAACGACCAGCAGGCCTTGGTGGCCACGACTGATTTTTTTATGCCGGTGGTGGATGATCCCTATGACTTTGGCCGCATCGCTGCAACGAATGCGATTTCGGATATCTATGCCATGGGGGCTAAACCCATCTTCGCCTTAGCCATCGTGGGCATGCCGGTCAATGTCTTATCCAAAGACACGATTGGCCAGATTCTGCGTGGCGGCCACGATGTCTGTGCCAAGGCCGGTATTCCGATTGCGGGCGGCCACACCATTGATTCTGTGGAGCCGATCTATGGCCTGGTGGCCCTGGGATTGGCCCATCCCGATCACATTCGCCGCAATCGCGATGCCCGGGAAGGCGATGTTGTGATTCTGGGCAAGGCGCTGGGTGTAGGCGTGTACTCGGCTGCCTTGAAAAAAGAAAAGCTTTCGCCCGAGCATTACGCCGAGATGGTGAACTCGACGACCATGTTGAACACTGTGGGCGCCGAACTGGGCCAGCACCCTGGCGTGCACGCATTGACCGATGTCACCGGGTTTGGGCTGGCTGGGCATCTATTGGAGATCGCCCGTGGATCGCATCTGGATGCGGTGATTGACATGACTAAGCTGCCGATACTGCCTGGCGTGGAGTCGTTGATCAGCCAGGGCTTTTTTACGGGTGCATCGACTCGGAATTGGGAGAGCTATGGCCACGATGTGCATGTGGCCTCAGGCTTGGCCGCATCGGCACAGACGCTGATCACGGATCCCCAGACCAGTGGGGGCTTATTGGCCTGTGTGGCCCCCGATGCCGTGGATCAGGTGTTGGGCCAGTTTGAGTCACACGGATTTCAGAGTGCGCGCGTGATCGGCCGCATGCAGCCACGCGCCGACAAACGGTCCATGGTAAGGGTGGTGTAGCGCGATGAAGGCCTATCTCGATTTGATGCGGCATGTGATGGAGCACGGTGCGGAGAAAACAGATCGCACCGGTACAGGCACGCGTTCGGTCTTTGGATGGCAGATGCGATTTGATCTGTCCGAAGGCTTTCCAATGGTCACCACCAAAAAGCTTCATACCAAATCAATCATCCATGAATTGCTGTGGTTTTTAAGTGGCTCATCCAACGTGCGTCCGCTGCAAGAAAAAGGCGTGAGCATCTGGGACGAGTGGGCCCGTGACGATGGTGAGCTTGGTCCGGTCTATGGCCGGCAGTGGCGTAGCTGGCCGGCACCCACACCGGAGAACCCGAATGCGGCGGTGGATCAGATCAGCCAATTGATTCGTGACATTCGCACCACGCCCGATTCGCGGCGACTGATTGTGTCGGCCTGGAATGTGGCCCAGATTCCGGAGATGGCCCTGGCCCCATGCCATGCGCTCTTTCAGTTTTATGTGGCGCAGGGCCGGCTCTCGTGTCAGCTCTATCAGCGTAGTGCAGACATTTTCTTGGGGGTTCCGTTCAACATTGCCAGCTATGCCTTGCTGACCCACATGGTGGCCCAGCAGTGTGATCTTGAAGCCGGTGATTTCATCTGGACAGGGGGTGACTGCCACCTGTATTCGAATCACCTGGAGCAGGCCGCCGAGCAGCTTTCGCGCACGCCGTTTCCGCTGCCGACCTTAAACATTCGCCGCAAGCCGCCGAGCATCTTTGACTATCAATTTGAAGATTTCGAAATCGTGGGCTACCAGTGTCACCCGCACATCAAGGCGCCGGTGGCGGTCTGAACGCTGCCACGCGAAAGAGGATTGGCTCGTATGCATCTGGTCTTGCTTGCCGCAGTTGCACATCACCGTGTGATTGGGATCGACAATCAGCTGCCCTGGCATCTGCCGGAAGACTTGAAGCGGTTTAAGGCACTGACCACGGGCAACGTGGTGGTGATGGGCCGAAAAACATTTGATTCGATTGTGGATCGTCTGGGCAAGCCGCTTCCTAACCGGCTCTCGGTGGTGCTGAGCCGCAATCGTGAGTGGCAGCCGTCGGCCGCGGTCATGGCGCAGGCGGCGCAATGCGGCGCCCATGTGCGTGTGATCCACGCGTTGCAGGATCTTGAATCGGCGATCGCAGGCCATGCAGCTACTGATGCGCCAGTGTATGTGATTGGTGGGGCGCAGCTTTATGAGGCCACGCTTCCCATGGCCGATGCGTTGGACATCACGCAGGTGGATCTGGACGTGACGGGTGATGCATTTTTTCCTGAGATTCACGACGATCAGTGGGTCTGCCACGAGGGTGATCCTCAGGTCAGTGAGCAGGGTGGGCTTCGGTATCGGTTTGTGCGCTATGTTCGGAAGGATTAGAGCGTGTTGGTGATAGCTGCTGCTGCGCGATTCACGTTGTCCGGTGTGTGGGCATGATGGGGTCTGCTCGGGTCTTGCGTGGGGCGCGCCGTTGGGGTGTGATGGCGGCGTTGCTCGTCAGTGCGACTGTTATGCAGGGTTGCTCGCGAGAGGCGCCTGCTCCCGCACCGATCCGCACGGTGAAAGCCTTTGTGGTGGGTGATTCGCTTGAGTCATCGCAAAGTCCGCGGGCCGGTGTTCGCTACGAAAAAGATCCTGCATTGCCTGCCTTTGATGTGGCCGGCCGTGTGATGACCGTGCTCGTGCGCGCCGGCGATACCGTGGTCGAGGGCCAGGCTTTGGCACGGCTTGATCCTGCCGATATGGCCTTGTCCGAGTCTTCTGCCCGCGTGCAATTGGCGGCAGCCGAGGCTGAGCGTGATGCGGCTGAGTCGGCATTTCAGCGTTACGCAGAGTTGCGTCAGAAAGGATTTATTTCTCAGGCGGAGTTTGAACGCCGTGAGTCCGAGGTCAAGGCGGTGCGTGCCAAATTCGAGGCGACCAGTGACACGCTTGGCTTTATTACGCTTCGCGCGCTGTCGGCCGGCCGTGTAGAGTCCGTGATCGCAGCACCGGGCATGGCCGTTGTGCCGCGGCAGGCCATGATGGTGATCCAGGTCGTGGGCTCATCTGCGGCTTCTGCGCGTTCAGCGATGTCGCTTCGGGCAACCCCAGGGGGACCCATGGTGCCACTGGCCAGTGTGGTGGGCGGACAGAAGGTGTATCGACTGCGCTCGGCGCAAGAGGGTCTGTTTGTGATTGAGCCCGTCGATGTCACGACAGGCCGGGTGACAGAGCTCGGGGTGGAGATTCTTTCTGGTGTTGCACGCGGTGATCGCATCGTTGCAGCGGGCGCCCATGTGCTTTCTGCTGGCGAGACGGTTCGATTGCTGGCGCCTTAATCGGGTGGCATCCCGTACATCATGACGCGCGCGCGGTTTAACCTTTCGTTGTGGGCGTTGGAGCACCCGGCGCTGGTGCGCTATCTGATGGTGGTGCTTCTGGTCATGGGTGTGGCGGCGTATTTTCAGCTTGGCCAAGACGAAGACCCCCCGTTTAGCTGGCGTGCGATGGTGATCAAGGCCGCGTGGCCCGGTGCAACTGCATCGCAGATGTCGGATCAGGTTGCCGACAAGATCGAGCGTGTGCTGCAGGAGATTCCCTACGCCGACAAGATTCGCAGCTACTCCAAGCCCGGCGAGTCCACGATTATTTTTCAGCTTCGCGACAGCTCACCCTCGGCAGAGGTCACCCATGTCTGGACCACCGTACGTAAAAAAGTGGGCGATATGCAGGGCAGTCTGCCCGCAGGTGTGCAGGGCCCGTTTTTTAACGATGACTTCGGTGACACCTTCGGAGTGATCTATGCGTTGGCGGCACCGGGTTACGCCACACGGGATGTACGTGATTTTGCGCGGACCGCACGGCAGGCACTGTTGCGCGTGCCGGATGTCGGTAAGGTCGAGATCTATGGCCTGCAAGATGAGCGTCTTTATGTCGAGCTCTCGCGTGCACGTCTGGCGCAGTATCGGTTGACCGTCGCCCAGGTCATTGCCGCAGCACAGGCCCAAAACACTGTGCTCAGTGCCGGGGCGGTCCAGACCGATCGGACCGATATCCCCTTGCGTCTGGAGTCG
>JBDLRC010000091.1:0-6850 GCA_039800265.1 Pseudomonadota bacterium | reverse complement strand
CTGCTGATTTGTTGAATTTTCAGCCCGAGACCCCGATTACCGAGGCAGGCCTGCGCATGAACATCAATGTCGGCATCCACTACCTCGGTTCTTGGCTGGCCGGTAATGGTTGTGTACCGATTCACAATCTGATGGAAGACGCCGCAACGGCGGAGATCTCCCGCTCGCAGGTCTGGCAGTGGATCCGCTCGCACAAGGGCGTGCTTGATGATGGCCGCAAGGTTACCGCCGAGCTCGTGCGTGACATGGTCCCCCAGGAACTCGACAAAGTTAAAGCATCGGTGGCTGCGTCCGGTGTGGCCGACACCTCTACCTATGACCGTGCCGCGAAGATATTTGAGCAGATGTGCACGAGCAGAGCGTTTGAAGAGTTTCTGACGTTGCCGCTCTACGAAGAGCTCGCGTAACGCGGTATCGCCGTGCGATGCGGCCCGTTGGGCTGCTCGCATAAAACCCAAGAACCCGGCCTAGCGGCGCTCTAAGGCCGGGTTTCTTTTTCTACCCAGGCAGCGTATGCCGTGAAGGCGCTGGTGACGGGCAGCTCGAGCAGCTCGGGCGTATCGTAGGGGTGATGCTCCGACAGGTGCCGTTTAAGTGAATCCACGCGGTCCGGACTCGTCTTGATCAACAGCAGCCATTCGGTTGATGACTCGAGTTGATCCTTCCACCAGTAGCGGGACTGTGCTCCGGGAATCGTGGTCACGCAGGCCGCCAGGCGCGCCTGAAGCACACCTTTGGATAGGTTCTCGGCGTCGGCCTCGCTGGAGACGGTCGTCATCAGGAGTGCAAGACTTGTCATGGCGCAAGCATACCGTGCTTTTCGCGCAGGGAACCTTCCATGCTTTGCCATGACCAATAAGAAATCGGCATACTGTTGGCTATGAATCTTTCAACGATGTTTCGCAGTTCTGTGGTGCGCATAGTAGGTTTGGCCTTGTTGGTCATCGCGGGCGTAGCGCTTTGGCGTAGCACAACGCCAACGGATGCCCCCCAGTGGGTCACGGCAGCTGTCGACCGGGGCCCGATTGTTCAGCGGGTCACGGCCAATGGAACGCTCAATCCTGTCGAGCTGGTCAATGTGGGCACCCAGATCTCGGGCACCGTCATTCGTCTTCACACCGATTTCAATCAGCCTGTGAAAGCAGGCCAGCTTTTGGCGGAATTGGATCCTTCGATCCTTGAGGCGCAGATTCGTCAGACTGAAGCCAACCTCGCATCGGCCCGCGCAACATTAAATAACGCTGAGTTAGTCCTTAAGCGCAATGAAAATCTAAAGGCCCGTGGGTTTGTCTCAGACGGTGCACTTGATGGCCTTCGGAAAGATGTCGCAACCGCCTCTGCCCAAGTCCAGCAGATTGAGGCCCAGCTCTCCCGCGATCGAACCAATCTGGGCTACAGCAAAATACGTTCGCCGATTGATGGCATCGTGGTGAACCGTGGCATCGACGTGGGCCAGACGGTAGCCGCTAGTTTCCAAACGCCTACCTTGTTCCAAATCGCACGCGATCTGCGGCGCATGCAGATCGACACTGCCGTAGCTGAGGCGGATGTTGGAGCAATCAAGGCTGGCCAGCCGGTCCGGTTTACTGTCGATGCCTTTCGTGATCAGGAATTCAAGGCGTCGGTGCGGATGGTGCGCCTAAATCCCACGTCTCAGCAAAATGTTGTGACCTACAACGTGGTCATCGATGTCGATAACGTCAGCGGAAACCTTTTGCCCGGCATGACGGCCCAGGTGTCGGTCATCACCCAGCGTAAAGACGATGTTCTGCGCGTCCCGGCGGCAGCGTTGCGGTTTCGCCCGCCGGAGTCGGGTGGCAGTGCGGACCGTCCGAGCGCGGCCAACGGTGGTGGTGCGGCAGATCGCGGTGCAGATAAAGGCGGCCAAAACAATAAAAGTCGACGCCCTGGCTCGACGGTGTATCAACTTGGCGCTGACAGCAATCTTCAGCCTAAGGAGATCAAAGTGGGTATCTCCGACGGGCGTTTCACCGAGATCTTGGAAGGGCTCAATCAGGGGGATACGGTGGTCACGCGCGCGGCCGTCAACGGTGGCGGTGCTGGCCCCACCAGCGGATTCCGGTTCCGCATGTTCTAGCGGCGATCATCATGCCGCCGCTTTTGCAGCTGATCGACATTACAAAGCAATACGAGCCGGCCGGTGCGCCGGTGGTGCCAGTGCTGCACGGTGTTTCATTGTCGATCGATGCTGGCGAGTTTGTCTGTCTTATGGGTCAGTCGGGGTCGGGTAAGTCCACATTGATGAACCTTATTGGTTGCCTGGATAGTCCCACCTCGGGCCGCTATCTTTTGGCGGGCGAGTCCGTGGCCGATATGGATTCCGATGCCCTGGCAACGTTGCGCAATCAGAAGTTGGGGTTTGTATTCCAGGGTTTTAATCTTTTGAAGCGGATGTCCACGGTCGACAACGTGGCGCTCCCGTTGTTGTATGCAGGTGTACCACGCGAAGAGGCGCGTCAACGGGCCAGTGCAAAACTTGCATTGACCGGCTTGGCTGGCTTTGAGCAACGCCTGCCCAATCAGCTTTCCGGTGGCCAGCAGCAGCGTGTCGCGATCGCGCGGGCCTTGGTGATGGATCCGCCGGTGCTTTTGGCCGATGAGCCCACCGGCAATCTCGACACCGCCACCTCGAACGACATCATGGCCTTGATTCAGTCGTTGAACCGGGAGCAACACATCACAGTAGTGCTGGTCACGCATGAGCCGGACATCGCAGAGTTTGGAAAGCGATTGGTGCGGCTCAAAGACGGGCGCGTGGTCTTCGATGGTCCGGTCGCCGAGGGGCTGGCATGAGGGTGCCACAAGTTCTTGGTGAGGCACTGCAGGCGCTGTCCACCAATCGGCTGCGTACGTCGCTCACCATGTTGGGGGTCATCATTGGTGTGTGTGCGGTGGTGGTCATGTTGGCTGTGGGCCGAGGCACGCAGTCGCTCGTCAACCAGAGTATTGCAACCATGGGTAGCAATTTGTTGGTGGTCTTTCCTGGTTCTCAGACCTCGGGCGGTGTTCGTTTTGGCGCCGGCGCAGCCCAGACGCTCACGGTGGGTGATGCCACCGCGATCGAGTCGGTACCCAATGTGGTGAGGGTCGCACCGGTGGTGATGCGATCATTTCAGTTGGCCTACGGAAACACCAACTGGAGCGCCATGGTCACCGGTTCGACGCCGGATTATTTCCCGCTTCGCGCATGGGATGTGGAAGATGGGGAGCTATTTTCTGAGGCCGACGTGCGTTCCAATGCGCGCGTGGCGGTGATCGGACAGACCACCGCACGCCAGTTGTTTGGCGACGAGTCGCCTCTGGGCAAGACCATGCGCATTCGTAATCTGCCATTCACGGTGATCGGTGTTTTAGCCCGCAAAGGTCAGGCTTTGGATGGCCGTGATCAAGACGATGCCGTGTTTATTCCGCTCAGCACCGCACGCCAGCAGCTCATACGCAGTACGTTTCCCGGGAGTGTAGGAATTGTGTTTGTTCAGGTCACGTCTCAGCAGGCTATGAATTCAACCCAGGTGGAAATCACGGATTTGATCCGGGTTCGCCACCGTCTCGGTGCCGGGCAAGAAAATGACTTCACCATTCGCAACCTAACCGCTATTGCTGAGACCGCTTCGGTGGCTGCCGGGGCGATGGCGCTGTTGTTAGGTGCGATCGCTGGCGTATCACTTTTGGTTGGCGGGATCGGCATCATGAACATCATGCTGGTAAGCGTGACGGAGCGTACCCGAGAGATTGGGATTCGCATGGCCATCGGGGCGCGTCAGCGCGACATCCTGCGTCAGTTTCTGATTGAGGCGATCACCATTTGCCTCGTCGGTGGGTTCGTGGGCCTTGCGTTGGGGATTCTGGGCGCTTGGGCAATCGCCGCGTTTACGGGCCTGCTGGTAGAGGTATCGCTCACCTCGGTGGCGCTGGCATTTGGCTTTTCTGCGGCGATTGGAATTTTCTTTGGATGGTACCCAGCGGCGAAAGCCTCGCGTCTTCGGCCAGTTGAGGCGTTGCGGGTCGAGTAGGCCGTCTCAGCGCGTGAGTAGGGTGTTCACGTGCGTGACCGCCGTGTCGGGCAGCGTCAGCCGTTTGAATCGACTGGTGTGTCCTGACGCGATCGCGACACAGGATTTGCTGATGCCGCAGAGTTCCGCAATAAATTCAATCAATGCGGCGTTCGCCTCGCCATCGATCGGCTTTGCTTTGAGTTGAATTTTGGGCAGGCCACCGTGCAGCCCCACGAGACGGGACTGCCGTGCGCCGGGCTGTACAACGACATTGAGATGGGCCATAGGTCGCATGGTAGGCCATGGGGTCGTGCGGCGAGAAATAAAAAAGGGATCAGATTTCTCTGATCCCTTGGTGTTTTGGCGCGGCTGGCAGGATTCGAACCCACGACCCCTTGGTTCGTAGCCAAGTACTCTATCCAACTGAGCTACAGCCGCGCGGAGCCCAGAATTCTAACATCATTATTCCTGGCGGGCAGCCAGCGCGGTCTTCATGAGGTCGGCCATGGTTCGGGCCTCGATCTTGTCCATGATGTTGGCCCGGTGGGCTTCAACGGTCTTGATGCTGATGTTCAAGTCGTCCGCAATTTGTTTGTTCAGTCGGCCGGCTACGATACGGTCCAGGACCTGTTCCTCTCGCGGTGTCAGACGGGACAGCAGCTCTTGGGCCCGCTTGGCCAATACGCTCTTACTGCCATCGTCGCGCACCTTCTGGAATGCGCTGGAGACCAGCGCACACAATTGCTCGTCGTTGAAGGGCTTTTCTAGAAAATCGACAGCACCTTTTTTCATGCTGTTGACTGCCATGGGTACCGAGCCGTGCCCTGTAATGAAGATCATGGGAAGATCGATGGCCCGGCGAATGAGTTCGTCGTGAAGTTCGGTGCCAGACATGCCCGGCATGCGCACATCGGCAATCAAGCAGCCGGGGAGGGGGCCGTTCGCCCCAGCAGGCAGCGAGGCGAGAAACCGTTCTGCGCTCTCAAAGGCAGTCACCCGAAAGCCTTGGCCCTCGAGCAGCCAGCGAAGTGAATCACGCACCGCCTCGTCGTCGTCAACCACAAAGACAACTTCGGTTTGCGCGGAGCGGGAGGAGCCAGGTGCAGCGGTCATGTCGTAGGGGTCTCCGAGGTTAAGGTCGGTGTTGGCCCGGAAGGAGGCCGTCCAACCGGTAATGTAAACCGAAACGTGCAGCCGCCCTCGGGGTGGTTCTCAAACCACAGACGGCCCTGATGGGACTCGATGATTGAGCGACAGATGTTGAGGCCCATGCCCATGCCGTCGGCCTTGGTCGTGTAAAACGAGTCAAAAAGCTGTGCTTGAATCGCGGGCGGCACGCCAGGGCCATGATCTCGCACAGAAAACACGACGTGGTCCTCAGCGAGGTGCACACCGACATGCAAGGGCTTGTGCGGCTGATCTGCCATGGCATCCAGGCCGTTTTTGATGAGATTCAGCAACACCTGCTCAATCAGAATAGGGTCAACATCAAGCAATGGCAGGGCCGGTTGCAGCTGGTGGGTGATGCTCTGGCCGCGCTCACGTGCATCGATTTCGGCAAGGCCAAGCGTCTCGGCAAGAATTGTCTCAGCGCTCACTGTTTTACGGATCGGGTCGCTGCGTTTTACAAAGCTGCGTATTCGTCGAATGACCTGGCCAGCACGTTCGGCCTGGTGGGCGGTTTTGGAGAGCATCTCCATCAGGTCGTCTGACGCTACCTGCTCGCCGCGCAGCTGCGCGGCCCGAAGGCGTGAGACTGCGCCGGAGGTGTAATTGACGATGGCGGTGAGCGGCTGATTCAACTCATGGGCCAGCGAAGACGCCATCTCACCCATGGTCACCAGTCGCGACGTCTGCTGCAGGCGTTGCCGTTGGATGTTTTGTGCCTGTTCGGCAGCCCGCTCTTGGGTAATGTCCGTGGCGACCATCAGCTCGACCAAGCGGCCGTCAACCCATTGAATGGTCTGAATGCGGACTTCAAACCAGCGCGCCGCCTTCTCGCTGTACACGTCTCGTACATCCGACCAGGGCCCGCGTGCTGATCGCGAGAGTGTCCGATGCCCGTCGTCCAACGAGTTTCCGAACCATTTTTTATAGGCCTGATTAGTAAAGAGCAATTCGTATTCGGGTGCGGGCGTGGCCACCGACACGGCGGCATCCAAGGCCTGCAGTACAGTGATAAAGCGCTCTTGTGCCTGAGCGAGCTCCTGGCGAATGCGGGTCTGCTCACTGATGTCGGTGACCGAGGTCATCCAGCCCGTTTGTTTGCCGTGCTGGTCAATCAGCGGCGAGGTGTACATGCGCACCACCAATCGGGTGCCGTCTTTGCGCATGATGTTGATCGGCATGCCGGATGGGGGGCTCTCGCCGCTGAGCATGCGTTCGAGATTTTGTTCCAGCTGCGCCTGGGTCTCGGGGGGCCAATACGGAAATGGCGGCGTGCAGCCGGTAAGCTCTTCCACGCTGAATCCGACCATGCGGCAAAACGCAGGGTTGACATACGTGATCGTCCCCTCCGAATCGATGACGCGCATTCCGGTGGACATGGAGTTTTCCATCGCACGGCGGAACGCGGTTTCATCCGCAAGCTCGCGTTCGACCACCAAGCGATCGCGGGTATTGCGCCAGATCACGATCTGGCCGATCACGGCCAACACGATCAGCCCGCCGATCAGGGTGGAGACGACGTTGTTGTAGAGCGAATTGGATTGTGCTGTTGCGTAGCCACGCAGCTTGAGGGTCTGCGGCATCGGTTCCAGCGCAACTTCGTAAAACGGGAGCCGCTCGATCGATTCAGGCAGTCGTGTCTGAACAATCACATCGCCCTTGGTGGT
>JBDLRC010000090.1:0-5501 GCA_039800265.1 Pseudomonadota bacterium | reverse complement strand
TACATCGATGGCACCGAATTGGATTACGCCCGTGAGGGGTTGAACGAGGGATTCAAATTCAACAACCCCAATGTCAAAAGCGAATGCGGCTGCGGCGAATCCTTTAAGGTCTAAACCTTGTGACGTTCTCCTCGGGCAGTGCGGCCCATCCCTCTGGCCGCAACCACTTTGCATTATTCGGTCTGCCGGTTCGATTCTCGATCGACACCGAGGCCTTGGAACGTGCCTGGCGTGCGGTGCAGAGTGCCGTGCATCCGGATCGGTTCGCGGGCGCAAGCGATGCCCAGAGGCGCATGGCGCTGCAGTATTCCACTCAGATCAACGAGGCCCACGACACGCTGAAAGATCCCGTTCGACGTGCCACCTACCTTTGCGCTCTGCATGGGGTCGAGGTGGATGCGGAATCGAACACGGCCATGCCCAGCGATTTTTTGGTGCAGCAGATGGAGTGGCGAGAATCCCTCGAAGACGCAGTGGCTGCTCACGACATGCGTTCGATTGCACAGCTCGGCCAAGAGGTCGCATCCGCGCTATCGGAAGGGCAGCTGCTGCTCGAGCACCTGCTTGATTGTTCTGCACCCGACTATGCGCGTGCGGCGCAAGAGGTACGACGGATGATGTTTCTTATGCGTTTTGAAGCGCAGATGCACGATGAAGAAAAACGGCTGACCCATGGCACTGCTGCAGATCGCTGAACCCGGACAGTCGGCCGCACCTCACGAGCGCCGTATCGGTGTGGGCATTGATTTGGGCACGACCCACTCATTGGTGGCCGTGACCCGCAGTGGCAGTGTTGATGTTCTGGCAGATCTTCAGGGCAGTGTGCTGTTACCGTCTGTTGTCCGCTATGGCCCCAGTGGCGTGGTGGCGGTGGGCGAGAAGGCGATGGAGATGGCGGCCGAAGATCCGCACAACACGATCGTCTCGGTCAAGCGCCTGATGGGCCGCGGCCTTGAGGATGCCAAGGCACAGAACACGCCGTATCGGCTCACCTTGGATGGCGGTGCAGATACCGGCGGCGGCATGGTTCGGATTCAGACCGATGCGGTGAACGTCTCGCCGGTCGAAGTCTCTGCTGAGATTCTTCGTGTGCTGCATGAGCGCGCACGCCAAGCGTTCGGGCTGATGGCCGGCGATGAACTGGCAGGCTCTGTGATCACCGTGCCTGCTTATTTTGATGATGCCCAGCGGCAGGCCACCAAAGATGCTGCCCGGCTCGCAGGCTTAGAGGTGCTGCGTCTGATCAATGAGCCCACGGCGGCTGCACTGGCCTATGGATTGGATTCGGGTGCCGAGGGGTTGTATGCCGTGTTCGATCTCGGGGGCGGCACATTCGATGTTTCCGTGTTGAAACTCTCAAAAGGTGTGTTTGAGGTGGTCGCCACCGGCGGTGACACAGCCTTGGGTGGCGATGACTACGACATGGCCCTGGCCAACCACTGGCTTGCCGAGTGGAAGATTGGCGATTGCTACCGCGGGCTCACGGCCACAGAGAAACGTCGGCTCTCGCGATTGGCCCGCCATGTCAAAGAACAACTCACCGACCAGCCCACCGATCAGACCGCGGTGCGGGCCGAGTGGCGCAATGACCAAGGCCAGACCTTCGTGGCCGAGATGGATCGCGGCACCTTTGATTGCGTAACAGCCCATCTGACCGAACGCACCCTTCAGGTCGCACGTCAGGTCTTAGACGATGCCCGTGTGAAGCCCCATGCATTAAAGGGTGTGGTCTTGGTGGGCGGCAGCACCCGCATGCCGTGCATCCGGCAGGCGGCCGAGCGCTTTTTTGAACAGGCCCCCAAAAGCGATATTGATCCTGATCGTGTAGTGGCCATTGGCGCCGCCTTGCAGGCCGATCTCTTGGTGGGCAACAAACCGGATGGAGACGACTGGTTACTGCTCGATGTCTTGCCGCTGTCATTAGGGCTGGAAACGATGGGCGGCCTTACCGAGAAAATTATTCCACGCAACAGTTCGATTCCGGTGGCCCGTGCCCAGCAGTTCACCACCTTCAAAGACGGTCAGACCGCGATGTCGATCCACGTTGTGCAGGGTGAGCGTGAGTTGGTGGGCGAATGCCGATCGTTGGCGCGGTTCGAACTGCGAGGCATTCCTCCGATGGTGGCCGGTGCGGCCCGTATCGAGGTGACATTTCAGGTCGATGCCGACGGCTTGTTGTCGGTGACTGCACGTGAACTCAGCAGCGGCGTGCAGGCATCGGTCGCAGTCAAGCCATCCTATGGCCTCTCCGATGCAGAAATTGCGCGCATGTTGAGCGAGGCCTTCTCCAGCGCCAAAGACGATATGCAGGCCCGTGCACTGCGTGAGGCGCAGGTCGATGCCCAGCGGCTTTTGCAGGCGATTTCGGCAGCATTGGCCCAGGATGCCGATCTGCTTGATGCGCAGGAGCGCCAGGCCATTGATGGCGGGCTCGATGCATTGCGTCAGAGCTGCGGGGGCGCGGATCTGGATCAGCTGCGCGAGCGCACCAAACAACTCACCGTGTTGACCGAAGCATTTGCTGCCCGACGCATGGACCGCGCTGTGCAGCGGGCCTTAGCAGGCCAATCCATTGATGGAGTGTTGAACAATGCCACGCATTAAGGTGTTACCGCACCCTGAAATTTGCCCGAATGGCACAGAGTTTGAAGTGCCGTCCGGTGAAAATCTCTGCCGTGCTCTTTTGGACCACGGCGTTGAGATCGAGCACGCCTGCGAAATGTCGCGGGCCTGCACGACCTGCCATGTGGTCGTGAAGGAGGGCTTTAATAGCCTGCCGGCCTCGTCGGAAGACGAGGATGATCTGCTCGATCGCGCATGGGGCCTAACGCCGCTCTCGCGTCTGTCGTGTCAGGTGGCGGTCGATGGCCAGGATTTGGTGGTGGAGCTTCCGCGCTACACCATCAACTATGCCCGTGAGCACCATTGATCGGGCGTTGCCCATACCTGCCGTATTGCCTTAGAAGGTCATCCTATGAAGTGGACAGATACCCTCGAGATTGCGATTGCGCTCTCGGAACAACACAGTGATATCGATCCGAAAACCATTCGGTTCACCGACCTGCACCGTTGGGTGATGGAGCTTCCCGGCTTTAGCGATGATCCGAATCGCTCCAATGAAAAGATTCTTGAAGCGATTCAGATGCAGTGGATCGACGAGGTCGAGTAAGGCTGTCTTACCTTATTCCTCGCGCCGCAGCGCAGGGAACAAAATCACATCGCGAATGCTTGGGCTGTCGGTGAGCAACATCACCAGACGGTCAATGCCAATGCCGCAGCCGCCGGCCGGCGGCATGCCGTATTCCAACGCGCGAATGTAGTCGGCATCAAAATACATGGCCTCTTCGTCGCCCGCATCTTTGGCGGCGACCTGCGCATGAAACCGTCGTGCCTGGTCTTCGGGGTCGTTGAGCTCGGAGAAGCCGTTGGCGATCTCGCGGCCCGTGATGAACAGTTCAAAGCGCTCCGTGATCTCGGGCCGGGTATCGGACGCCCGGGCCAGGGGTGAGACCTCGACAGGGTAGTCCACGATAAAGGTGGGGTCCCAGAGCTTGCTCTCGGCTACTTCTTCAAAGAGTGCCAGCTGCAGCGCACCGAGCCCTGCTGATTTTAGGTTTGGGGCATTGGTGTCGACCTTGAGCTCACGCAGGGCGGTTTTCAATGCATGGACATCGTCGAGCACATCACGGCTGTAATGCGGCGCATGTTTCTGAATGGCCTGGACAATGGTCAGGCGATCGAATCGCTTTTCGAAATCCAGGGTCTTGCCTTGGTAGGTCAGGGTGGTGGATCCGGTGGCCGAGAGTGCTGCCTGGCGCAAGACGTCTTCGGTGAAGTCCATCAGCCACTGGTAGTCGGTGTAGGCCGCATAGAACTCCATCATGGTGAACTCGGGGTTGTGCCGTGGGCTTAGCCCCTCGTTACGGAAGTTTCGGTTGATCTCGTAGACCCGCTCAAACCCTCCCACGATCAGACGCTTGAGAAAGAGCTCGGGCGCGATCCGCAAAAACATCTGCTGATCCAGGGCGTTGTGATGCGTGATAAAAGGCTTGGCCGCAGCGCCACCCGGAATTTGCTGCAGCATCGGCGTCTCGACTTCCAGAAAGCCGTGGTCATTCATGTAGTGCCGAATCGCTGAGAGGGTCTTGGATCGGGCGGTAAAGACATTGCGGGATGCGGCGTTGACGATCAGGTCCACATAGCGCTGACGGTAGCGGGTCTCGGTGTCGTGCAGGCCGTGAAACTTATCGGGCAGTGGCCGAAGGGATTTGGTCACCAGGCGCACAAACCGGCAGCGCACCGAGAGCTCGCCTTTCATGGTCTTAAAGAGCACGCCGGTCGCCAAAATAAAATCGCCCAGGTCCCAGTGCTTAAACGCATTGTGCTGCTCTTCGCCCACGCCTTCATCATTCAGATAGATCTGCAGCCGGCCGGTGGCATCTTGCAGGGTCGCAAAACTCGCCTTGCCCTGAATGCGTTTGAGCATCATGCGGCCCGCGATGCTGACCTCGACATGCTCGCTTTCCAGCTGCTCACGCGTGTGCTCGGCGTAACGGGACTGCAGCGGCTCGGCGCGGTGGCTGGGCTGGACATCGTTGGGAAATGCGGGCCCCCCAAGCTCACGCAGGGCGTCGAGCTTGGCGCGGCGCTCGGCCATGACCTGGTTTTCATCCAGGCCTGAATGTTCTGCAGCGTCTGATGACGGATCGTGGGAGGCGGGCGTTGAACTCATGGTGTGCTTTCGTATGCAGAGTCGGGGAGGCGTCGGAGTCGTGAGTGTGGCGGGTTAGTGGTGGGTTAGTGGTGGGTTAAATGCCTTGCTTCAGGCTGGCCTCAATGAAGGCATCCAGATCGCCATCGAGCACTTTTTGGGTGTTGGAGATTTCGACATTGGTCCGCAGGTCTTTGATGCGGGATTGATCCAGCACGTAGCTGCGGATCTGGTGGCCCCAGCCCACGTCGGTCTTGCTGTCTTCGAGTTTTTGCTGCTGCTCCATGCGTTTGCGCATTTCGTGTTCGTAGAGACGCGATTTCAGCATCTTCCAGGCCTCGTCGCGGTTACGGTGCTGCGAGCGGTCGTTTTGACACTGCACCACGATGCCGGTCGGAATGTGGGTGAGCCGCACTGCCGAGTCGGTCTTGTTGATGTGCTGCCCGCCGGCGCCGGAGGCACGGAATGTGTCCGTGCGGACATCAGCAGGGTTGATGTCGATCTCGATGGAGTCATCGACCTCGGGGTAGACGAAGACCGATGCAAAGGAGGTGTGTCGGCCGCCGCTGGAATCAAAGGGTGATTTGCGCACCAGCCGGTGAACGCCGGTTTCGGTACGCAAAAACCCAAACGCATAGTCTCCGGTGATTTTGATGGTGGCCGATTTGATGCCCGCCACGTCACCCTCGGACTCTTCCAGCAGATCGGCTTTAAAGCCTTTGCGCTCGGAGTAGCGGAGGTACTGTCGCAGCAATATGGATGCCCAGTCGCAGGCCTCGGTGCCGCCCGC
>JBDLRC010000089.1:0-7959 GCA_039800265.1 Pseudomonadota bacterium | reverse complement strand
GATCGATACCGATGCGAAGGCCGCACAGGGTGCCGCACCTGCCGCGGAAGCAAAGCCGGCCGCCCCCGGCGCAGTGCCTGCCGCAGCGGCGCCGACACCGGCCGCGCCCGTATCGGTCGCCCGACCCGGGAGTGCAATCCCCATGCCCTCAGCCGCCAAGATGATGGCCGACACCGGGGTGGTGGTGACGCAGGGCACAGGCAAAGATGGTCGTATCACGAAGGCCGATGTCATCGCCGCGCAAAAGGCCGGCCCGGTCGCAGCACCTGCGGCCACCGGTGCTGCGCTTCCTTCGGTAGCGCTGTCGGCCGGGCTTCCACAGCCTGCTATCAACCTAGGGCCCGATGCTCAATTGGAGGGCAGGCCCGAGCAGCGCGTGCCGATGAGCCGTCTTCGTGCCCGCGTGGCCGAGCGTCTGCTGCAGTCGCAGGCCACCAACGCCATTCTGACCACGTTCAACGAAGTCAACATGGCCCCGCTTATGGCCCTGCGCAAGCAATACGGAGAGCGCTTTGAAAAAGAGCACGGCGTGAAGCTGGGCTTCATGTCATTTTTTGTAAAGGCAGCGGTTGCAGCCCTGAAAAAGTTTCCGGTGCTAAATGCCTCGGTTGATGGTAACGACATCGTGTATCACGGCTACTTTGACATCGGCATTGCTGTGGGCTCGCCGCGCGGTCTGGTGGTTCCAATTCTGCGCAATGCAGACCAGATGACCTTTGCCGACATTGAAAAGAAGATTGCCGAGTATGGTGTAAAGGCCCGCGATGGCAAGATCAGCATCGAAGAGCTGACCGGAGGCACGTTCTCGATCTCAAACGGAGGCATCTTTGGATCCATGCTCTCCACACCCATCATCAATCCGCCGCAGTCTGCAATCCTGGGTATTCATGCGACCAAAGACCGGCCCGTGGCCGAGAACGGTCAAGTCGTGATCCGGCCGATCAATTACCTGGCCATGTCGTATGACCATCGCATCATTGACGGCCGGGAGGCTGTGCTGGGGCTGGTCACGATGAAAGAGGCGTTGGAAGATCCTGCCCGTCTGCTGCTGGAAGTCTGATAAAGAGAGAGATTCGTTATGACGCAATACGATGTTGTGGTGATCGGTTCTGGGCCGGCGGGCTACATAGCTGCTGTGCGTTCCGCCCAGCTTGGCCTGAAAACGGCCTGTGTCGAGAAGTGGCGAAATCCTAATGGCGAAATGGCCTTGGGGGGCACCTGCCTCAATGTGGGCTGTATTCCTTCCAAGGCCCTTCTGGCCTCCAGTGAAGAATACGAGAAGGTCAACGGCCATTTGAGCGCCCACGGCATCACCGTCAAGGGTGCATCAATCGACATTGGCAAGATGCTCAAGCGAAAAGAATCGATCGTGTCCAAGATGAGCAAGGGCATCGAATTCTTGTTTCGCAAAAATAAAATCACTTGGTTAAAGGGCCACGGAAAATTCGCTGGCCGTAATGATGTTGGAGTTTTGGTGGAGGTCGAGGGGGAGGAACCTGAAACAGTGGTCGCGAAAAACGTGATCATTGCAACAGGTTCAAATGCACGTCATCTTCCGGGTCTGAAAGTCGATAATAAGATCGTCTGTGACAACGAAGGTGCGCTTGCATTTGATTCAGTTCCAGAAAAACTTGGCGTGATTGGCGCCGGGGTGATTGGTCTGGAGCTGGGATCGGTCTGGCGGCGTCTCGGGGCGAAGGTGACGATCCTCGAGGCGCTGCCCACGTTCTTGGGCGCCTGTGATGACGCCGTCTCGAAAGAGGCGTTTAAGTTGTTCACGGCCCAGGGGCTCGATATTCATCTGGGTGTGAAGATTGGTGAAGTAAAGCCATCGGCCAAGGGAGTCAAGATCGCCTACGCCGATAGCGATGGCAAGTCCAAGACCTTGGAGTGCGATCGTCTGATTGTGTCGATTGGCCGCGTGCCCAACACGGAGAGCCTCCAACTCGATCAGGTGGGCCTTGCCGCCGATGAGCGCGGCTTTATTCCGGTGGATGATCACTGCCGCACGGCAGTAACTGGCGTTTACGCCGTGGGCGACGTTGTGCGTGGCCCGATGCTGGCCCACAAGGGCGAGGATGAGGGCGTGATGGTGGCCGAGTTGATTGCGGGCCAGCATCCCCACATTGATTACGACTGTATTCCCTGGGTGATCTACACCTCGCCCGAAATTGCGTGGGTCGGCCGCACGGAACAGCAGCTGCAGGCCGAGGGAAGAAGCTATAAGAGCGGGCAGTTTCCGTTCGCGGCCAATGGACGGGCGCTGGGCATGGATTCTCCCGATGGGTTTGTCAAAGTCTTGGCCGATGCTGAAACCGAGCAGATTCTGGGTGTGCACATCATCGGCATGGCAGCCTCCGACATGATCGCGGAGGCCGCAGTCGCCATGGAGTTTAAGGCCTCGGCCGAAGACATCGGCCGCATCTGCCATCCTCATCCGTCGCTCTCCGAAGCCATGCGCGAGGCATCGCTTGCGATTTATAAGCGCGCTCTGAACATGTAATTGGGTCGAGTGGCCGTGATGCTGGCGCGGGTCTCAGTCCTTCAGGCATATGTCGATCAGCTCGCATCGCATGGCTTTACGGCAGACCCTGCACAGCTCAGGGCTGCAGAGCGGCTGGAGCAGTGCTCGGAAGAGTGGGCCGACTACAAGGCCAAGCGCGGGGGCACGCTCAAGAAAATGATTTCCAAGCCTCCGCTGCCGAGGGGAGTGTACCTCTGGGGCGGGGTGGGGCGAGGCAAGAGCATGCTGATGGACTGCTTCTACGCCCATGTGCCGTTGGAGCGAAAGGTACGGCTGCACTTCCACGAGTTCATGCGTGCAACGCACCGCGAGATGCATGACCTGCGGGGCACAGAGGATCCACTCGATGAAGTGGCACAGCGGGTCGCCCGCCGGTACCGCCTGATTTGTTTCGATGAATTCCATGTGTCGGACATTGCAGACGCCATGATCCTTGAGCGATTGCTCCGGGCGCTGTTTGACAGTCGGGTGGGATTCATCATGACCTCAAACTATCATCCCGATGGCCTTTATCCCGACGGCCTTCACCGCGACCGGATGCTGCCGGCGATTGAGCTGATCAAGCAACACTTGGACATCGTGGAGGTGGATGGCGGCGTTGATTATCGACGTCTGGCACGCGGCCAGGTCCGCGCGTACCTGACGCCATTAGGTGCCGATTCCGAGCGCGAGATGCAGCAGGTGTTTGATCATATGGCGCGCACGCAGTCGGCGTCAGCGGACCGCGCTTCGCCCGTTATCACGAGCCCGGTGTTGCAGATTGAAGCCCGAGAAATTCGTGCCTTCAAACGCCTAGGCCGTGTGATCTGGTTCGACTTTGCAACCTTATGCGGCGGCCCCCGTTCGCAGAACGACTATCTTGAACTGGCCCAACAATTTGATTGTGTATGCCTGTCCGGTGTGCCTGCCATGTCTGCTGCCATGTCGTCGGAAGCGCGACGCTTTACGTGGCTGGTGGATGTGCTTTATGACCATAAAGTAAAACTGATCATCTCGGCTGCGGTGCCGCCAGAGGGTCTCTACACGGAAGGTGTGTTGGCCAACGAATTCGCACGCACTGTGAGCCGGCTTGTTGAGATGCAATCCGAGGAGTATCTCGCGAGTGCCCAGCGAAGCGTGCAGAGCAGTTTTGCATCTCCTGCGTGAGTGGGGCGTCACGCTGCCCGGGGATCGGCGTTTAGCCGGTACGACCCGTGGCAACGAACCCCATGTTGCGAAACTCTGACTTCCCGTAGCGCAAGGGCAGCCGGTCAAGCGTCAGCACGTGTCCCCCGGCCGCCTCGACAATCGCCTGGCCAGCACAGGTATCCCACTCCATGGTAGGGCCCTTGCGAAGGTAGACATCCGCAATGCCTTCAGCGATTCGACCGAATTTCAGTGCAGACCCAAGGACATCGCGTCGATCGAAGTTCTCACCTTCAGGCATCGACGTACTGCGCCGACTTGAAATCAGCACGCCTCCCCCGGCCGCACGGGTTCGGCATGCGATGGTCGTCCATGCCCCACCGGCGACTTTTTTTTGGGCCGGAATGCCTAGCCCGCCTCGGTACAAGATTCGTTCGGTCGGCGAGTAGAGAAAGCCAAATGCAGCGCGGGCATTCACCACCAACCCGAGGTTGATGCTGAATTCATCCGTACGGGCGATGAATTCTTTGGTGCCGTCCAGTGGATCAAGGCACCACCATGGCTGTGCAGCGTCGAAGCCCGCTGCACTGACATCGGCGGCTCCGGTATGCAGGGCGCTGTCTTCCTCAGAGATGATCGGCCAGTCGGGCGTGAGTCGGGCAAGCGCTGCCACCATGATGTCATGACTCATCAGGTCGGCGTCGGTGACCGGAGAGGCATCGGTCTTGGTTTCGATGCGATGGGTGGGCTGTCGATACACCGTGAGAATCGCCTGACCGGCTTGCTCGAAGACAGGCTCAAGGGCCTCGGTCAGGGCCTCGAGCCGTTCGGTGGATAGCTGTTTTGGGTCGAACAAGGGATAATTCCGGCCATGCGTAAAAGCCTTATTTTCACACTTTCCATGGCCCTGGGGGCGATGGTGGCTTCAGGGGCCGCTATGGGGCAGTCGGGTGATCCGGATGCCGACCTTCGGTCCCAAAAACCAGCCCATGAGAAGGCGCTCGTGACGATTGAGCAGGAGCGGCGCGTATTTGCGCAAGACTTGGCACGTCGTGAAGAGGAGTGTTTAAAACGTTTTTTTTCGGCGCGCTGCATGGATGACATTCGGGCCGAGCACCTGCGCGAAATGCGTGGTTTTGATTTGCGTCGCGAAGCCGAGCTGCAAGCATTACGTTCGATCGATGCCGAGCTGCGTGACCGTACGCGTAAGCGGCGTGTGGAGAAAAATGCATCATGAGCCAATTTCTGTCCGATGTCCGAACCCTCGAATTGCGTGTGCTGGAGCTTGAGGCCGAGCATCGTGAGCTCGATCACCTGATTGAGCAATTGCAGCAGCAGGGCGTACGGGATGAGCTTCAGATCCGGCGCCTGAAAAAACGAAAACTTCAGTTGAAAGACCAAATCACCTTAGTGCAGATGCAGTTATCGCCGGATGTCCCCGCTTAAGGCGTTGTTCGCTGAGGGTGGCGTACTCGCGCAGGCTGCGCCGCATTATCGCCATCGTGCCGGACAACTGGCCCTTGCAGAGGCCATCGAACGCACCCTGAATAATCGCAGCCAGCTGGTCGCCGAGGCAGGCACCGGCGTCGGCAAAACGTTTGCGTATTTGGTGCCTCTCTTTCTGCGGCATGGTAAGGCTGTTGTGTCCACTGCGACGCGGCACCTTCAGGACCAGTTGTACGAGCGGGATGTGCCACGGCTGAAGGCTGCGTTGGGGGTCTCGATTCAGGTCGCCGTGCTCAAGGGCCGCTCAAACTATCTGTGCAACTATCGGCTGGAGCAGCATCAGGACAGCGGACGTTTCCAGCGGCGTGAAGACATTGCGGCGTTTTCCGAAATCGTGCGCTTTGCAGCCTCGACCACTACAGGGGATATTGCCGAGTGCACGGCAGTGCCCGAGGATTCTCCGGTCTGGTCGGCAGCAACATCGACGCGTGAAAATTGTTTAGGCCAAAACTGTCCTCGGTTCGGCGATTGCCATGTGCTCGCTGCGCGCAAGCGCGCATTGGACGCCGACATTATTGTGGTGAATCACCATTTGTTGTGCGCTGACATGGCGCTTCGTGAGGAAGGCTTTGGGGAACTCTTGCCGACCGCCGAAAGTATTGTGATCGACGAGGCCCACGCCCTCCCGGAGATTGCCACCCAATTTTTTGGTCAATCGGTCTCCACGTCATCGATAGGATTGCTCACACGTGACGTGCTTGCCGCAGGCCTAACGCACGCACGGGATGGAGCATCCTGGCCGGATCTCTGCGGTGGCGTGGAGCGTGCGGTCGCGGAGTGTCGTCTGCTCGCGCCTCAGCCTCAGGGGCTACGCCTGCGCTGGGAGGTGCTATCGGCGGTTGAACGTGAGCGATGGGAGTCTCGGCTCTCGGATGTGCTTTCCGCCTTGTTGGCGTTGGACAGTGCGCTGGAGATCAATGCCGAGCGTCACCCCGACCTCGCGCAGGCCCATAGCCGTGCTCACGATCTCATGAAGCGCCTCGATGGTTTTCTCGCACACGACGATACTCAGCCCGTGGTCCGATGGATCGACGGTGCACGGCAGGGCATGACCTTCCATGTCACGCCGTACGATATTCGCGAGCGGTTTGGTGAGGAGCTTCGACGGCATGCGCGTGCCTGGGTATTTGTATCGGCAACGTTGGCGATCGCGGGGCAATTCCGTCATTTTCAGGAGCGGCTTGGGCTGGAGGAGGCCGAGACGCTGGTGGCCGCAAGCCCATTTGATTTTTCACGGCAGGGCCTCTTGTTCGTGCCCGACGATGCGCCGGACCCGAAGGCATCGGACCTTATCGTGCAGCTGTTGAATCGGACGGATATCGCCCAGTTGTTCGAAACCGTACGGGGCGGTGTGTTTGTATTGTGCACCTCGCATCGCGCCGTGGGCCTGGCCCGGGACTGGTTTGTCGGCTGGGCGGCACGGCATACCGATCGGCTGTTGCTGGTCCAGGGTGATGGGCCTCGCCACCAATTGATTGATCGATTTCGAGGGCATGGCCGTGCCGTCCTTATCGGGAGCCATAGCTTCTGGGAGGGCGTGGACGTGCCGGGTGATGCGCTTTCGATGGTGTTGATCGACAAGCTTCCGTTCGCGCCACCCGATGACCCGGTCCTTGAGGCCCGAGCCAAAGCGCTTGAGCGGCAGGGTCGCGATGCGTTCAGTTCACTTCAGGTACCCGAAGCGGCCATTCTCTTGAAACAAGGCATCGGCCGCTTGATTCGAAGCGAAACGGATCGTGGCTTGGTGGTCGTTGGTGATAAGCGACTTGCAGACACTGCCTATGGCCGTCGCATGTTACGCAGTCTTCCAGAGTTTTCGCGAACTCGCGATGCCCAACAGGCCTTAGCCTGGATGGGGGCGGCTACAGGCGTGTTGCCCTAATCCCAGAATTTAAAGCGCGACAGCAGCGAGGGCTTGTTGTCGTTGTTGTTGGCGCGGACCTTGGGGTCATAGCCCTTCGAGAGATAGCTGCTCGAGGGAAAGTTTTTTTCCAGCACGCGGCGGGCATCACGACTCAGGTCCTCTAAACCGAGCTGCTGGTAGCCCGTCATCATGATGGCCAAGGCCTCTTCAATGGCCGGTGCTTCTTGGAATTGCTTGACGACCGATTGGGCGCGATTGACGGCTGCCAGCGTGGCGCCGCGACGCATGTAAAACCGCGCAACGTGGACCTCGTTGGAGGCCAGCATGTTCACAAGAAAATCAAGCCGCCCAGCGGCGTCGGCCGCATAACTGCTGTTTGGAAAACGTGTGACCAATTCTTTAAAGCTGTCAAAGGCCTCCTTGGCCGCTTTGGGGTCGCGTTCGGAAAGGTCCTCGCCGGTATAGCGTGTGAAGAGGCTTGCGCGGTCGTTAAAGTTGATCAACCCCTTGAGGTAGAGCACATAGTCCATGCGCTCATGATTCGGGTAGAGCTTGAGAAATCGATCAATCGCAGCAAGTGCAAGAGCGTTTTCGCCTTCCTTCCAGTGGGCATAGGCGGTTTCGATCTGTGCCTGCTGAGCATAGCGGCCGAAGGGGTAACGGGACTCGAGTTTTTCGAGCATCTTGATGGCGGCCGCCCAGTTGCCCGAATTCATTTCATCCTTGGCCTCTGCGTACAATCGGTCTGCCGACCATCCCAGTGTGGGATCTTTGGCCAGAGAGTCTGAGGCGCAGCCCGACAGTGCAAGCGGGACCGAGGTGGCGGCCATCAACATCAGCATGATGGGAATACGACGAAACAAACGATGGGCAACAGCGCGCATGAGCAAGACGACGACCTCAATGATTGGTCATTCGATTATAACGGCCGGGGTTCGGA
>JBDLRC010000088.1:0-4330 GCA_039800265.1 Pseudomonadota bacterium | reverse complement strand
CTTTTTGTCGTAGGCCCGCTTCTCTTCGTCGTAGCCAGAGAAAAGTCCATCTTTAAAGTTGAAATCGCCGTTGATCAGGAACGGTGCATTCGTGTAGTTGCGGACATAGTCTTCGTGAATCTTGTTCTTCGAGATCAGGTAGTTGATCACTCCGCCCAAGAACGCGATATCTGTGCCCACCCGAATGGGGGCGTAATAGTCCGCGATCGCAGCTGAACGCGTGAAACGCGGATCAACCACGACGAACTTTGCCTTGCGGTGCTCCATCGCCTCGGTCACCCACTTAAAGCCACAGGGGTGTGCCTCGGCGGCGTTACCGCCCATCACCAAAATCAGATCAGCATGCTGAATATCTGGCCAGCCATTTGTCATGGCGCCACGCCCAAACGTCGGACCCAGACTGGATACCGTGGGGGCGTGTCAGATACGTGCTTGCGTGTCCAGCGCGACCATACCGAGGCCGCGCGCCATTTTCACCATGGCGTAACCGGACTCGTTCGAGGATGCACTGGAGACCAACAATGTGGTGGTGTTCCAACTATTGACGGGGAGGCCTTTGTCGTTTTTCTCGACAAAGTTTGCGTCGCGGTCAGCCTTCATATGGCGAACAACGCGATTTAACGCATCATCCCAAGAAATCTTTTTCCACTCGTTTGAACCCGGCTCGCGCACTTCGGGGTGCAGCAGTCGGTTCGGTGAGTGAACCATGTCCAAAAGTCCGGCGCCCTTGGGGCACAGCGATCCCTTGTTCACCGGGTGATCCGGGTCACCTTCGATGTGAATCAGTTTTGTTTTTTTCGTGGCTTCATCGGTACGCGAATACATCAGTACGCCGCAGCTCACGGAGCAATACGGGCATGTGCCACGGGTTTCTGTGGTGCGAGCCAACTTAAAGGCTCGGACTTCTGCTGTAGCGGTAGCAGGCGCAAGCCCGAGACCCACTGCAGATGAAGTCGCGACACCTGCCGAACAGACTTTAAAGAACTGTCGGCGAGACATCGGTGCGTTCATTTGTGTCCCTCCAAAACGAACATTGATGAGTACTTCTCGCTCTTTACAACGCCTCGGCTGACCTAGACGGACTTGCCGATGGCGCAATCCTAGTCTTATCGCTACCAGTTACACTCTGCGGCGCAACATTCATAAGAACGCATGAATGAAGGTTGTCTGTAATCTGACATAGACAAAAACCCATGTTCACTGAACGGGTCAGTCAGTAACGTGCACGGGCGCGTTTGACTTCGACAATCCGATTGCGCAGTCTTGCGATCTTCGGACCTCAACCGCAACAAAACACGACCTATCGTTCACCCATCCAACGTGGCAGATCACTTCACTCCGCAAACCATCGATATGGCGCTGCAGGCCATCGGCAGCCAGATTTGTCCGATCGGGCAACACGAAACGTTGAGCCTGGCCGAGGTCGGTGGACGGGTATTGGCCCAGCCGATTGTGGCCCCCCAAAACATTCCCGAGACCCCGCTTTCGGCCATGGATGGCTATGCATTTAGCAGTGACGGGTTGGACAAAACAAACCCTCAAAACCCTGTGGTTTTAAAGGTGTTAGGGAAATCCTTAGCAGGCCATCCGCTCGAAGGCGAGGCCCGCGCCGAGGCGGCGATCCGGGTCTTCACCGGAGCAGCGGTGCCTCCAGAATTTGACACCGTCATTCCCCAAGAGCTCACGGCTTTCGACGCAGACCAATTCGACGTGTCGTTTGACCCGACTGCGATTCGGGCCGGTGCTAACGTGCGTGCACGGGGTGAGGACCTGGCCCAAGGTGCCGTGGCGCTGCCCGCCGGATCGGTGATCGGACCCCGTGAGATCGCACTACTGGCGTCCATGGGTGTAGCGAGCATTCCGGTGGTGCGCAAACTACGCGTCGCGGTCCTGTCTACCGGTGACGAGGTCACCGAGCCCGGGCATGTATTGCCGTCTGGAAAAACATTCGACGCAAATCGGCCCATGCTCTTGCAGCTTGTGCGTGAGACGGGCGCAGAGGCCATCGACCTTGGCATCGTCCGGGACGACCCCGAGTCTCTGCGACAGGCCATCACACGCGCTGCCAGCGTCGCCGATGCGGTCATCACCTCGGGCGGAGTAAGCGTAGGCGAAGCTGACCACACGCGAAAGGTCATGCAATCCTTGGGCGACATTGTGTTTTGGAAATTGGCCATCAAACCCGGCAGACCACTTGCTGCCGGAAGCGTTGGCGACCAACGAACGCCATTTTTTGGACTGCCCGGAAATCCCGTTGCAGCCTTCGTCACCTTTCACGCGATCGTAAAGCCTTGCCTAGCCCGACTCGCAGGTGTTCGTGCTCCTGCACGCCCGCCGATTCGTGCACGGCTGGCCAACGAAACCAAAAAAGCCGCCGGCCGTACCGAATACCTGCGTTGCCAGCTGTACCGAGATGAACAACACGAGTGGATTGCGGAGATCGCTGGATCTCAGGGTGCGGCCAGCCTGAAATCCTTGGTGGATGCGCACGGGCTTGTTGTGTTGCCCCACGACACAGGGTCTTTGCCGGCGGGCGCTCTGGTCGATGTGATTGTGTTGATTTAAATCGGGGGTGGAGAGCCGTTAGCGCGACATCAGACGGCGCGCTACATACGACAGGCTGTCTACGATCACCACCAAAACAACCATCGCAATCAGAATGCTGCTGGTTTCACGCATCTGAAACAGACCCATATGGAACGCCAACATCTGGCCGAGCCCACCCCCGCCCACGACCCCAAGAATCGCTGCTGCACGAATGTTGTTCTCCCATCGATAGAGTGTGTATGACACGAGTTGCGGCAATACGGTGGGCAATGTTGCGTACAGAAACACCCTGCCCTCGGGTACGCCTTGAATGCGCAGCACCTGGCCAGCATGCACAGGCGCATTCTCAATCGACTCTGAAAACAGTCGGCCCAACACCCCCGTGGTGTGGAAGGCAAGCGCCAGCGTGCCCGCAAATGGGCCTAAGCCGGCCGAGATAAGCAGTAGCGCCGCCCAGACCAGCTCCGGGATCGAACGTAGACCATTTAAGAGCAGACGCGTCGCCCACCGCCATCGCGCGGGATCACGCGCATGACATCGGCTCGCAGGTACCGCAAGCAACAGCCCGAATACAGCAGCCAGGGCGGTTCCAAGCGCTGACATGGCAATCGTTTCAATACTGGCAACGGCCAGCTTCAAAAGGAATGCCGGCTCGACGTTTGGAGAGAGTAATTCCGCGAGAAAACGGCCCATCCGGCCTGCACTGTCAGCAGAAAAGAGCCGCGACAACTGCAGATCCAGCGACCAAAAACTGGCCACTGCCAACACCACCAGCCCTACGGTGACCCAGCAGACCGAACAATCCCAACGCAGCCAAGGATTCGGACGCGCATCGCGACCCGGCTGCGTTGCCTGTTTAAACGGTGCGGTCATTGGATCACCCGCCGCAGCCACGCACTCAGGAGGTCCGCGAATCCTACCAACAGCATAAACACCACCAAGATGGTGGCGACCTCGCCACCGTTGAACATTTTCATGGAGTTATCCATCTGTTGGCCAAGGCCCCCTGCCCCCACAAAACCGAGCACAGCCGACGAGCGGATCGCACACTCCCAGCGGTAGACCGTGTAACTGGTGAGTTCCGTTGCGTTCTGCGGCAACACCCCGAAGAAAAATGCCTGCAGCCGGCCGACGCCGTTTCGCAGAAGACTCGTCGTGGCATGCGAATCGGCACTCTCAAGAATTTCACTGTAGACCTTGCCAAGCATGCCGGCATACGTGAGCCCTATCGCAAGCACGCCTGCCGCCGGACCAAGCCCCACCACACGCACAAACACCAACGCCCAAATCAACTCGGGCACGCTTCGCAAAACAACAAGAATCCATCGAATGATCTGACGAACGGCAAACGGAAGGCGGTTCATGCGGCCCTTCAACGCCGATACCGAGAGCACGTGGGTTGATGCCAGCGTGAGTGGGATTGCCAATGCCAAGGCCAACACCAGGCCCGCGGTAGCAATCGCAATCGTGCGCCACGCCTCCAACACCACCATTCGCAAAAACTCTGGGGCCACCGCAGGCGGGAAAAAATCTCCGAGAAAACGCAATGTGACCTTCAGATTGTCGGGCTGCAAGAAAACCCAGGGCTTGAATTCCGTCGCGACCAGCACGGGCACCAGCACGACGATCGCAACGCCGACCCAGAAGACGCGGCCAAGCCATGCAGGGTCACGAAGACGCGGATCATCCGCGGCAAACGCTGCACCGGCTGTGCCCGCGCCTTGATCCGATCGTCTCATCGACAGTGCACGATATTCACTGGCGCAGGCGACGCCGGTCGATC
>JBDLRC010000087.1:0-2569 GCA_039800265.1 Pseudomonadota bacterium | reverse complement strand
TATTACGTCCGTCAAAAATATGTTTCGTTTTTAGACGTCGTGCAATTTCTTCAAAATCCGGGCTTCGGAATTCTTTCCACTCAGTAGCAATCACCAGGGCGTCGGCATTGGTCAGTGCCGCCATCGGGTCGGATACATAGTCGATCGGCTCTTGAATCACACGTTGTGCCTCGGCCATGGCGACCGGATCGTAGGCGCAGACGGTTGCGCCGCGAGCCACCAGCTCACGAATAATCTCGCGACTCGGCGCTTCGCGCATATCGTCTGTGTTGGGTTTAAATGCTAGCCCCCACATGGCAAATCGGCGCCCCGACAAGTCAGCGCCAAACGCAGAAACAATCTTTTTAACCAATACGGTTTTTTGCGCATCGTTTGCTGCCTCTACCGCATGCAAGACTTTTAATTCATGGCCATGTTGGGCTGCGGTTTTGAGTAACGCTTTCACATCTTTGGGGAAACAGGACCCACCGTAGCCCGTGCCGGCATATAGAAAACCATAGCCAATGCGTGAGTCTGAGCCGATCCCCCGCCGCACGGCCTCTATATCGGCACCCAGCGCCTCGGCAAGGTTGGCCAATTCGTTCATAAAACTGATACGGGTGGCCAACATGGCATTGGCCGCATACTTTGTGAGCTCGGCAGACCGTACATCCATCACCATCATCTTGTCGTGCTGGCGCTGAAAGGGTGCATAGATCTCGCGCATGACCTGCTCGGCACGCGACGAATCCACGCCCACCACGATGCGATCCGGCCGCTGGAAATCTTCTACAGCGGCACCCTCTTTCAGGAATTCCGGATTTGAGACCACATGAAATGGAATATCGGCCCCGCGCTTACGCAATACATTGGCGACTGTCTCGCGAACACGATCTGCGGTGCCCACGGGCACGGTGGATTTATCGACGATGATTTTTTCATCGGTCATGTGCTGACCAATGGTTGCAGCGGCCGCGACAACGTACTTCAGATCTGCCGACCCATCTTCATCGGGGGGGGTGCCCACCGCGATGAATTGCGCCAGACCAAAAGCGACAGACTCTTCCTGGCACGTCGTAAAACGCAGGCGGCCCGCTGCCACATTTCTGCGGACGAGATCCAAGAGGCCCGGCTCATGAATCGGGATGTCTCCGTTGCGCAAAATATTGATCTTGGTCTCGTCAAGATCAAGGCACAGCACATGATTGCCGGCATCGGCCAAGCAGGCGCCGGTGACCAGCCCCACATAGCCCGTTCCTACGACTGAAATTTTCATGGCCCGACCCTGACGAAAACGTTCATTATATTCAAGTGAATTGTGCACCCAGTGGTTTTAGGAAATAATCACGCGAGCGACGAAATCGTCAATTTAGGCGGAAATTAACGTGATTCTTGTCACCGGCGGCGCCGGATTCATTGGCGCCAACTTTGTACTGGATTGGCTGGCGGCACACCCCCAAGAGCCGGTCGTCAACCTTGATGCGTTGACGTATGCCGGAAACACAGAGAATCTGCAATCGATTGCCGACCATCCGCATCATCATTTCGTACACGGAAGTATTAACAACGACGCCTTGGTGTCCGATCTGTTGACCCGCTACCGGCCACGGGCCATCGTGCACTTTGCAGCGGAATCCCATGTGGACCGGTCGATTCATGGGCCCGGAGCATTCATGCAGACCAATGTGGTCGGCACGTTTAATCTTTTGCAATGCGCCCGCAGGTATTGGGAATCATTGCCGCCCCAAGAAAAATCGGCGTTTCGGTTTTTGCATGTGAGCACCGACGAGGTGTATGGATCACTGAACCCAGACGACCCCCCATTTACAGAACACCACCCGTATCAGCCCAACAGCCCCTACTCGGCCAGTAAGGCTTCCAGCGATCACCTCGTACGTGCATGGCATCACACTTACGGACTGCCGGTACTCACGACGAATTGTTCCAACAACTACGGCCCGTATCAGTTTCCAGAAAAACTCATTCCGTTGGTCATTTCGAATGCATTGGCAGGCAAACCACTACCAATCTATGGCGACGGTTTGAATGTTCGCGATTGGCTCTATGTGGGCGATCACTGCAGTGCGATTCGCACCGTCTTGGAAAAAGGCGTCCCGGGTCAGGTCTACAACATCGGCGGCTGGAACGAGCTGCCGAACATCGAGATCGTAAAAACCATTTGCGCCATTCTTGATCAACGCTCCCCCGAGAGTGCACAGCAGGCCGGTGGCCGCCACGCACAGCTGATCACATTTGTGAGTGACCGGCCCGGCCATGACCGCCGCTACGCGATTGATGCCCGCAAAATTGCCAGTGAACTTGGCTGGAAACCCAAAGAAACATTCGCTACCGGCATCGAAAAAACCGTGGTGTGGTACCTGAACCACCAAGACTGGGTCTCGCGCGTGCAAAGCGGCGCTTATCGCGAGTGGATTGCCAAACACTACGGTGAGGGTCGCTAATGATTGTGGTCTTTGGCGCTCAAGGCCAGCTCGGGCAGGCCCTACAGCACTTTATTGGTGAGGCTCCCGAGCACGTTTTTCTTACGCGCGAGAGCCGTGACTACTGCGGTGACATTGGCAATACTGCG
>JBDLRC010000086.1:0-4045 GCA_039800265.1 Pseudomonadota bacterium | reverse complement strand
GCCAATGCCAATTCATCGAATGCTGTCTGGACCCGAAATGCCGTCAATGCATCTTCGGACTCCTGCCATTTCAGTTCAAGATCACGGAGACGGCCGCGCGGTTTGAGCTCCGTCAGTGTGGACTTCCATTGCGCCGGCAAGGGCAGGTGCTCGGCCAGCCACATGGCCGCCACCAAATCGAGATTCTTCGACGTGATCTGCGCACTCAGGCCCGACTCCCCTGCTTTTTCAAGCACCATCTGGGCCGATGCGATCGTGGTGACCTCGGACAACTGGGCTGAGCGAAGGGTGAGCGCCGACAGCGCGACCTCTTGGCGTTGCGCCGTAAGGCGGGTCTGAACACGCCCTTGCAGCTGCTGCAGGGTGAGTGGCCGCCGGGTCGGGCCCCACTGCAGTGATGCATCGGTAAGGTCGAGGTCCACCGTCAGATCTTCCAAAGCATTGGCATGCAGCTGCACCCAGGCGCGCAATGCACCCTGGCCGGAATTCACCTTCAGCGGGGCCTGCTCAGGCAGATGCACTACCCGAAAGAGTTCCGAGAGGTCCACGCGGTCAAATTGGACAAATGCTTCGCCTCGCCACTCTTGAAACGCTGAGGGGTCGGAAAACCACGCATGACGGAAGTCGCCTTGAAGGACAAAGCCCTCGCCCAGAGTCGCCGGCGGTGTGCCACGTAACGCCCACGCATGCCGATGGCCAAAGTTGTTCATGGCAAACACTACATCCGTCAGATCAATGCTCTGGCCACGCAGCTGGTCGCGCCACTGCACACGGCCTCCGTCCACCCGCCAACGGCCCTGACGAAACACGGCATTCACCTGGCCAGGGTTCGCCGCGCCACTGCCCACCACAACACCAGCCACCTTCAACGCACCCGATGCAGAACGTTCAATCAATGCAAACGGATTCGCGAGCCGAATTTCAGAAAAAATGGGCTGCCCATGCCAGAGACTGGCCAGTGATGAGAGCCCTAAGGTGGCCTCAACACGGTCCACGGTGCCCACAGACTGCCCGTCGGCACGGAGCAGCCGAACGTTATCGAGGCGAAGTCGGGGCCGATACCAATGCTCCCAATCCGCTGTGAGCTCGCCGGCTTCCAACAACAGCTCCTGCTGGGCTGCCGCCGACTGGGCCGATGCCAACAGATCGCCACGCCACTGCGGCACCGACGGCCAGACCCAAACGCGAATGACCACCAAGGCCGAAATGATCAGGATCGTCAGGGCCGCCAAGAGTACTGCGGCCGCCCGCAGGACAATTCGAATCAGGGGTGAATAGCGGCCCGGCGCTTGCGTTAGCATGGTGTGAATTCTTGCACAGGCTTTGCACTTTGATCCCGTGAATCCCGCTGAAATTCCCACCGGTTACGAGCACACCTGGCATCACTCGGCATTCGCACGGCAGGCACTTGCCGGCGTGTGTCGGCGGCAGCAGCTGCTCAGTGTCGATACGCCACTCACACCGGCGCGACTGGCGGAACACTTCTCCGCGTGCTGGCCCTGGGCCAATCCCCACCAAAACGAACGGCTGGACGAGTTCGGGGGCGCGCTGCGTCAATTTCGTACCAGTGCAGTTCTGGCGATCATGGCCCGAGATCTCGCCGGAACGGCCGACTTCAGTGAGACCCTGGGGTCGATCACTGCACTGGCTGACATGACCATTGATGCCGCCTACCAGGCGGCCATGACCACTGCCGTGGCCCAACACGGTATCCCGCGTGATGCCAGTGGTGCTCCCCAAGACATGATGATCGTCGGCATGGGCAAGCTCGGCGGCCGTGAGTTGAACGTGTCGTCGGATGTTGATCTGATTTATGTGTTCTCAGAAGACGGCGAAACCGATGCCAGCACGCCCCAGTCACGTTCCATCGATACCAGCACATTCTTCACAAAAGTAGGGCGGCGCATCGCGGCGCTGTTGGGCGAACTCACGGCCGACGGCATCGTGTTTCGCGTGGATCTACGGCTGCGGCCCAATGGCGATTCGGGGCCGATGGCCTGCAGCCTGGGCATGCTGGAAGAGTATTTCATTGTTCAAGGCCGCGAATGGGAGCGCTACGCCTGGATCAAGGGCCGCGTGGTCAACCAACATCACGTGCAGACCGAGGCCGCCTTTGCCGCCTCGGTCCAGAGCCTGCACGATGTGGTGAGGCCCTTTGTGTTTCGACGCTACCTTGATTTCAATGTGCTGGCCGCACTTCGTGACCTGCACAGCCAAATTCGACAAGAGGCCGGCCGGCGGCAACTCAGCCGCGAATCCCACATGGCCGGTGAGCGTGATCCGATCGACATCAAACTCGGAAATGGCGGCATTCGCGAAGTCGAATTCATTGCCCAGTTGTTTCAATTGATGCGCGGAGGAAAGGAAGAGAAACTTCGCGCCCGTGGCACGCGCGAGGTGCTGGACTATCTCGCACAAACAGGCCGTCTGCCCGCCGCGGAGGTTGCAGCCCTGCAAGAGGCTTACCGTTTTTGGAGAAATCTGGAGCACCGACTTCAGTATGTTGACGATGCGCAGACCCATGTCTTACCGGGCAAGCAAGATGCCATCGCCCACATCGGCCGATCGATGGGATGGGATGATCCCGCGGCATTTATCTCGGCGATCGAACAGACGCAGACCCTTGTGCAGTCATCGTTCGAACGTCTGTTTGCAGGTGTGACTGCCGAAGTCCCCGTCGGCACAGAGCCGCCTAGCCGCGAATCCCGCCGTGATCGGCTGCTCGCCAAGGCGCAGACCATCGCTGCACTCACCGCCAATCCCGAACAGACGTTATCGCGGCTGACCACCCTTCTCGAGACCATCGGCCGCAGGGCGTCATACCTCGCATTGTTTGATGAATTTCCGCACGCCTTTGAGCGGGTTGCCCATTTGGTCAGCGCCTCGGCGTGGGCGGCCGACTACCTGCGTAAGCACCCTATTGTGTTGGACGAGTTGCTCGATGCGCGGGTGCTCGATACGCCGCCCGATGAGCAGGCCTTTCGTGCCGAGCTCTCGGCCCGCGTGAACGAGGCCCTGCACAACGGCGTGCCCGACCTTGAACGGCAAATGGATGCCCTGCGCGAGGTCCATCATGCCCACCTCTTCCGTTTACTGGTGCAGGATCTCGACGGCCGATGGCCCGTCGAAAAACTCTCCGACCATTTATCGGCGTTGGCCGACAACGTGCTGCAGGTGACACTCACGACGGTCTGGCCCACCATGACCAAACGCCACAGGCCCGATCCCCGGTTTGCAGTGATCGCCTATGGCCGACTCGGCGGCAAGGAGCTGGGCTATGCCAGCGATCTGGACCTGATTTTCCTCTACGACGACGACCATGAGAACGCCGCCGAAATCTACGCACGGTATGCCCAGCGCATCAACGTATGGCTGTCGACGGCGACACCGGCAGGAACCTTGTTTGAGATCGACCTTCGGCTGCGGCCCAACGGCAATGCTGGACTTCTGGTGACGGAGCTCAAAGGATTTATCGAGTATCAGACCCAGCATGCCTGGGTCTGGGAACACCAGGCCCTCACACGCGCACGGTTTTGCGCGGGTGACGCGACACTTGGTGCAGCATTTGAGCGTGAACGCGAGCGCATCCTTCGCCTGCCGCGGCCGGTGGAGCCGCTGCTTGAAGAGGTGCTCGCGATGCGCAAAAAAATGCATGATGGCCACCCCAACACCACCCCACTCTTTGACATCAAGCACGATGACGGTGGCATGGTGGACATTGAATTTATTGTCCAGACGCTGGTGCTGCGGTACAGCCACGTCCACAGCACGCTCACAGGCAACCTAGGGAATATCGCGTTGCTGAGAATCGCAGGCGAACTCGGATTGATCGACCCCGGCCTGGCGTCGCAGGTCGCCAACGCGTATCGCGACTACCGCAAACGTCAGCATGCGGTCCGGCTGCTGGGCGCAGAATCCGCTCGGGTGGCGCCTGAAGAATTTGCACAGGCCCGCGCGGCCGTGCGCTCGCTCTGGGCATCGGTCTTTGCCCAGGCGCCCGCGGTCGTACGTGATCTACAGGATATTCATCACCGCTAGCTGGCCA
>JBDLRC010000085.1:0-2918 GCA_039800265.1 Pseudomonadota bacterium | reverse complement strand
CTTCCGTGATCGTCAACAGGCGATTGGAAAACACCTCCATCGCGATCGGATCAAACAAGCTTGGTGGGGCTGAAGGGGTCGAAGGGGTCATATCGGATGGCAGTCCATGGATGTTCATTGGCATTTAAACGGCGATGATCAGGCTACCCAAGGAATCAACCTGAAGCGTTTGATCAGGGAGCAGTATGGTGGTCGAGCTCATCTCTTCCACGATGGCTGGCCCTTCAATCGCATACCCTTGCGCAAGGGTACTGCGCTCATAGACGGGCGTCGGCAGACGTCCATGCACGGCGCCAAAGTAAACAGAGCGCTCAGATTTGATAATCGGCGAGTGACTGCCGGACAAAAAACGCTGGGCGGTCCTGGGGACCTGACCAACGGCTTGGACACGACAATTGACGATCTCGGTCTCACGTCCTTCAATGTCATAGCCGTACTCCTGCAGGTGTCGGGTCCGAAAACTGGCAAGAAAAGCCGACAGTCCGTTCGGATCGATGCCCTCAAGAGGCACGATGACTTCATAGTTCTGCCCATCGAAGCGTGTCTCAATGGACAGACGCAACTGCCTTCGCTCGGGCGCAACACCTTCACGTTCAAGCCATGCGATCGCTGTTTTTTGCATGTCGGCGAGCGTTGTGCACACTCTTTGCCATGCGGTCGCGTTGGCCACAGAAAGTTCGCTGCGCACGAAGTCCATCGTGATGTCAGACAACAGGATTCCTCGTGCACAGAAGGTGCCCGGCTCAAGCGGAACGATCACCGTCTGAATGCCACAGTCTTTGGCCAGTTCAGTGGCATGCAAGGGGCCTGCGCCTCCAAAGGCCATCAAGGCGAATTCGCGAATGTCATAGCCTCTTTCGGTAGAGACCGATTGAATCGCGCGGTTCATGTTCGCGTTCGCGATCCGAACAATGCCATGCGCCGCCTCATCAATGGAAATGCCAAGTGGCTGCGCGACCTTGCGCTCAATGACATTTCTGGCTGCTTCGAAATCGACGGCCAGTTTCCCGTTCAGCAGGAAATGTGGATCCAGACGACCCAAAACAATGTTTGCGTCGGTGATCGTGGCCTCGAGGCCCCCTCGCCCATAGGCGGCCGGTCCTGGGTCGGCCCCGGCACTGTGGGGTCCCACCTTCAGAGCGCCAGCATCATCGATCCGGGCGATGCTGCCACCCCCGGCGCCAATGACATGAATGTCCAGCATTGGCGTCTTGACAGGGTAGTCGGCCACCAGCCGATTGGATGCATACAGCGCACGCCCCTTGACAATGACCGACACATCGGTTGACGTGCCACCCACATCGAAGGTCACCAGGTTTTCGTATCCGGCCATGCTGCCCACGACCGACGTACCGATCACACCGGCGGCGGGGCCCGATACGCAGGTTCGCACGGGTACCTCACGCACGGTCTGCACGGACATCAAGCCACCATTGGAATGCACGGTATTGATCTCAGCAGCAATTCCGATCGCCTCCACCCGCTTCAGTAGGCGCTCCATATAGGTACCCATGCGCGGCCCCATATAGGCATTGAGCACCGTGGTCGACATGCGCTCGAACTCCCTAAACTCGGGAAGCACATCCGAGCTCAGCGTGATGTAAGCCTCAGGCAGCATCTGCCTCAAGGCCTCACCGGCTCGGCGTTCATGCGCAGGCTCTCGGTAACTGTGCAAAAAACAGATGGCGATTGCCGTGACACCGGCCTTTCGAAACAGCTCTCCAGCTTTTTCAAGATCCGCCATGTTCAGTGGCGTCAGGATGCTGCCATCGGCCATCACGCGTTCTTCCACTTCAAGGCGCAGCTCGCGAGGAACGAGAGGGGTTGGTCGATGTATCCGATAGTTGTAGAGATGGGGGCGCGTCTGACGGCCAATCTCCAGAACATCACGAAAGCCGCGGGTCGTCACCAGACCGACTCGGGCTCCCTTGCGCTCGATCACCAGATTCGTGGCCACTGTGGTGCCGTGTCCGAGCAGCGTGATGGCAGAAGGATCCAGACAATGCATCCGGATCAAGTCCTCAAGCCCTTGAGCGATCGCCTCCGAGGGGTCGTGCGGCGTCGAGGAAACCTTGTGATAGGCGACGGTACCGCTGAGTTCATCGAGCATCGTGAAGTCGGTAAAAGTGCCTCCGACATCAAAAGAAATCTTGTATGTCAACGTCTACCCCCTAGCCCAGATTCTTTTCAACGATGGCAGAGGCACCGGTGAAATCCGGGTAGCACAAACGGGGATTTTTCCGAAGCGTTTGAAGAAACGCCTTTTCACTGCGCATCCAGAACTGAGACTGGCTGATCACTTCATCGAGTTGGCTTGGATCAATCACAACAATGCCGTTTTCATCGGCCAAAATCGCATCACCCGGCTTGACGGCCACGCCCCCGCAGGTAATCGGAATATTCATCTCGCCCCCCAGCCCGCGGTATTTGGTGGTCACTGGGCTCAGACCCCGAGACCAGACCGGCAGGCCGGCGGCATTGGAGTCTGCAACATCGCTGGTCGCGCCATCGATGATCACGCCGCTCAGGCCAGTTGCGGCAGCCGCGTATGCGGTTGCTGCTCCCCAGCAGGCCGTCCGTTGGTCCTGCCCTCGATCAATGACCAAGATATCGCCCGGCCGCGCAAACTTCAAGGCATAGTGGCCCATCACGGAATCAGGCAATGTGCATCGGACAGTGATGGCAGTTCCCGCCAGCTTTCGCCCTGGCATTTGTTGCTGCAAACCCTGATCCATGAAACCCGCGTCGAGCACATGACCTATGGTGCCAGTATCGAGTTTGAGCAAGGCTTTGACCTGTGCCTTGGTAATCTGTACAGGCATGGGGTTGACCACATAGCGTGGTGGAGAGGCAATCAAGGGCATGGTGATACTCAAGCTTTACGCGAAGTTTCGACAATCTGTTCAATCGCGGAGACA
>JBDLRC010000084.1:0-2653 GCA_039800265.1 Pseudomonadota bacterium | reverse complement strand
CGGCTGGTTGGAGTCGATAACGAAGCCGTAGGAATTGTCAGGGTTGCAGAGGCCCTGCGCATGGCCGATGAGGCTGAAGTGGATCTTGTGGAAATCGCGCCCCAGGCCGAACCACCGGTCTGCAAGCTGATGGACTATGGCAAGTTCAAGTACCAAGAACAGAAGCGGGCCCACGATGCGCGGCTAAAGCAGAAAGTTATCCAGGTTAAGGAAGTGAAATTCCGGCCTGGCACCGATGAAAACGACTACCAGGTCAAGCTTCGTAACCTGGTGCGGTTTCTGGAAGAAGGCGACAAGGTCAAAATTACCCTGCGCTTTCGTGGCCGTGAAATGGCCCACCAGGAATACGGTGTGCGTCAGTTAGAGCGGTTGAGGACCGATCTTGAGCAGTTTGCTCAGGTCGAGCAGATGCCGAAACTCGAGGGCCGTCAGATGGTGATGGTGATGGCCCCGAAAAAGAAAAAGTAGCCGTCGCAAGACGGTTACATCAGGGCGTTCCAGCGGTTCGGAACGTCGTGAACGTAGGTGCAGTACCGCAGTGCCCAGAAGTTGTAAGACATTGCTTCGCCAGGTTGTCAAAGTGATTGCGGGAACGCACTCCACCTGAGCAAGTGTTAAAACGGAGCAGAACATGCCCAAAATGAAGACCAAAAAAGCGGCGGCAAAGCGCTTTCAGGCTCGCGGTAGCGGGTCGATCAAGCGTGCCCATGCCACCAAGCGCCACATCCTGACCAAGCGCACGACCAAGAACAAGCGTCAGCTGCGTGGAACCCTCACGGTGCATGAATCGGACATTCAACGTGTCCGCGACATGATGCCTTACGCGTAAAGGAGAACCAACATGCCTCGCGTAAAACGTGGAGTTACCGCCCGTGCCCGTCACAAGAAAATCCTTGCGCTTGCCAAAGGATTCCGTGGCCGTCGAAACAACGTCTTTCGTGTTGCCAAGCAGGCCGTTATGCGTGCTGGGCAATACGCCTACCGTGACCGCCGTAACCGCAAGCGCGTCTTTCGCGCTCTGTGGATCACGCGTATCAATGCGGCCTGCCGCAGTCACGACCTCAACTACAGCCGCTTCATTGCGGGTCTGAAAAAAGCCAATATCGATCTCGATCGTAAGGTGCTCGCCGACATGGCCGTTATGGACAAGCCGGCGTTTGCTGCGATCGTTGCGACCGTTAAAGCTGCGCTTGTGAAGTAAGCTGCGCGAGCAGCTTGCATTGCTTTTCAAGCGTTAGGGTGATCTGTCCATGACCGATCTTCACGGGCTTGTGCGCGAGGCCGAGCAGGCCTTCGCCCAGGCGGCCGATCCGGCCGCCTTGGAAAACGCCAAGGCACGATTTCTTGGAAAAAGTGGCGCGATCACCGAGCGGCTCAAGTCGCTCGGTGCCGCGGATCCGCAGACCAAAAAAACCTTGGGTGCCGAGATCAACGCTGCCAAATCGCAGATTGAGTCGCTGTTGGCTGCGCGCCGTGCGCAGATTGCGGATGCCGAGCTTGCCGCCCGACTGTCGGCCGAAGCCATCGATGTGTCGCTTGATGGCCGCGGCCATGGGGCGGGAGCGATCCACCCTGTCATTCGATCCTGGCGGCGTGTCGAGGACATTTTTCATTCGATTGGATTTGATGTCGCAGACGGTCCCGAAATTGAGACCGACTGGATGAATTTCACGGCGTTGAACAATCCCGAGAACCATCCTGCACGCTCCATGCAAGACACGTTTTATCTGGAAAAGAAGGATGAGACGGGCCTGCCTTTGCTGCTGCGAACCCATACCAGCCCGATGCAGGTCCGCTATGCCAAGACGCATACGCCCCCGATCAAGGTCATCGCGCCGGGCCGCACCTACCGTGTTGACAGTGATGCGACCCACTCGCCGATGTTTCATCAGGTCGAGGGCCTCTGGATTTCAGAGACGGTGTCATTCGCCGATTTAAAGGGTGTGTTCACCGGATTCTTGCAAGCGTTTTTCGAAACCACGCAGCTTCAGGTACGGTTTCGGCCATCGTTTTTCCCATTCACAGAACCCTCGGCCGAGATTGATATGCGGTTTGAGTCCGGCCCTCTCAAAGGCCGTTGGCTTGAGATTGCAGGATCGGGCCAAGTCCATCCCACGGTAGTGAAAAACTTTGGGCTCGATCCTGAGCGCTATATCGGATTTGCCTTTGGGTCGGGGCTTGAGCGGTTGACCATGCTGCGCTATGGCATCGGCGATCTGCGGCTGTTTTTTGAAAATGACCTGCGCTTTCTGCGCCAGTTTACGTAAGGGGCCAACGTGAGAGTTCCTGAGCAGTGGCTTCGCTCGTTCGTAAATCCTGCGCTCTCCACCGATGCGCTTGCCGATGCATTGACCATGGCGGGGTTGGAGGTGGAAGAGGTGCAACCATTGGCACCCCCATTTACCGGAGTGGTTGTCGGACGCGTGTTGTCGACGGCACCGCACCCCGATGCCGATCGACTCAAAGTCTGTCAGGTGGATACGGGCTCAGGTGCCACGCCGCTTCAGATCGTCTGCGGTGCGCCCAATGTCGTGCCCGACATGATCGTAGCGTGTGCCACCGACGGGGCGGTGCTGCCTGGCGGATTCAAAATCAAACGCGCCAAGATGCGCGGCGTTGAGAGCCAGGGTATGTTGTGCTCAGCGAAAGAATT
>JBDLRC010000083.1:0-6225 GCA_039800265.1 Pseudomonadota bacterium | reverse complement strand
GTGCCATTCGATGGAGCGCTGGTTTGAGGCTGAAGAAGCTTGGAAAGCGTAGGCCAAACATTATTTAAGATTCTAGGCTGAGCCTTTTCATTTGGGTGTATGGCATCGGCCTGAAAGTAGGAGGGGTTTTCCGCAATGCCTTCAAGCAGAAACGGTACGACCGGCAATGATCTGCGAAGGGCGATGTCCTCGAAAAGCCGATCAAAAGCCCGCGTGTACTCGGGACCGTAATTGGGCGGCATGCGGATGCCAATCACCATGGACTGGGCCCCGGCGTTGGCGGCCAATGTCAGCATGGATTCGATGTTCTTGCGGGTCTGTGCGACCGGCAGACCCCTAAGGCCATCGTTGGCGCCCAGGGCAAGTAAAAAGAACTGTGGCTGCTGTTTTTTCAGCGTGGTGCCGAGTCGGGAGAGGCCGCCTGCCGTGGTTTCACCCGAAATGCTGGCATTGATCACCCGATGCGGGAACCCTTCTCTGCGCAGGCGATCCGACAGCAGGGTAACCCAGCCGGACCCACGGGCGATGCCGTATTCGGCCGATAGGCTGTCGCCGAACACCAGGATCACGGGTGCGTTCGGGTTGGCCTTGGCCGAGTGTGCGGATAATAGGGCGGTCAGCACCACCGCGATTTGAATTAAAAATTTCATCCAGAAAGTGTACCGATGTCGTCGATTGCCATTGAGGCCAAGTCATTAACCAAGACTGTTCAGGATAGCCAAGGTTCCATGGCTATTCTTGCTGATGTGTCGCTGAGCGTAAGGCAGGGCGAGAGCCTGGCGATTCTCGGTGCGTCGGGAAGCGGTAAATCTACGCTTTTGGGGCTACTCGCCGGCTTGGATACCCCGAGCTCTGGCGAGGTCTGGTGGTTCGGTGAGCGAATTGACCAGCTGCCCGAGGACGCACGTGCCTCCCGGCGCAACGGCACCCTAGGTTTTGTGTTTCAGTCGTTTCAGTTGCTGAGCCACCTCAACGCGCTTGAAAACGTGATGCTGCCGCTGGAACTCTTGGGCGAGCCCGGTGCGTCTGCGCGTGCTGCCCAGATGCTCGAGCATGTTGGCATGTCCGCGCGGGCCACCCATTTCCCTAAAACGCTCTCGGGTGGAGAGCAACAGCGTGTGGCGTTGGCGCGAGCGTTTGTCACCAAGCCAAAGCTGATTTTTGCCGATGAACCCACGGGTAGTCTGGATGCCGCCAACGGGGAAAAAATCGTCCGGTTGTTGTTTGATCTTCGGGCCGAGCACGGCACGACCGTGGTGCTGGTGACCCATGCTCACGAGCTCGCGCAGCGCTGCGATCACGTCTTGAAGCTCTCGGCGGGCCGCACCGTATAATCTCTGGATGCTTCCTTTGCTGGTGTTGGCGGGCGACTCCGCCCTGTCGACTTTTCGCGCCCAAAGCCTATTGGCCCGGGTTCAATCCGTAGCCCCGAAGGTTCGATCGATCACATCCCAGTGGGTTTACCTGGTCCGACCGATACCCGCTGCGGCCGCAGGCGCCGCTGAACTCCAACACGACAGCAGGCTTCATGCCATTTTAGGTGCCCGGGGTGGTCTCGCAGCGCCACGCGGCGGGTCCCTTCGACTCTGGGTAGTACCCCGTAAGGGAACGCGGTCGCCGTGGTCAACCAAGGCTACGGATATCGTTGGTTCGTGTGGCCTGCACTCGGTAGAGCGCGTCGAGCGGGGAATGGTGTTGGATTTCGATCTGAAAACATCGGACGCATCGCTGATCGCTGCCATCGCGGATGTTGTTCATGACCGCATGACCGAGTCATGGTTTGCCCACGATCTTCCGGCCGATATTCTTGAGCCGAAGTCATCCTCTGGCCTTGCGCATGTCTCGCTTGGGGCTTCGATCGAGAGTGCGCAGCAGGCGCTGCATGCGGCCAACCACACGCTCGGGCTTGCGCTCTCGGAAGACGAGATCACTTACCTTGCAAACGCCTATCGCGATCTTGGCCGTGACCCGACCGATGTTGAGTTGTTGATGTTTGCGCAGGCGAATTCCGAGCACTGCCGCCACAAAATTTTTAATGCGGAGTTCACCGTAGATGGCGAAGCGAAGCCGGAGTCGCTTTTCAAGATGATTCGCCATACCCACGCGGTGACACCCGCGCACACGGTCATGGCCTATGCAGATAACGCTGCAATATTGCATCAGGTGCAGGCACAGCGTTTCCGGCCGCAGGCGGGCGTGTCGTCTGCCTATGGAAGCCAGGCCCAGACCGTGCACACCGTGCTGAAGGCCGAGACACACAACCACCCCACGGCCATTTCTCCGTTTCCAGGCGCCGCCACCGGCTCAGGCGGCGAGATTCGGGATGAAGGGGCGACCGGCCGAGGAGCCGAGCCTCGCGCAGGGCTCACGGGGTTTACGGTGTCACGGCTTGACTTCTCGGGTGCGCCGCATGCGCCATCACGCATCGCCTCACCCGTTCAGATCATGATCGATGGGCCACTGGGTGGTGCAGCGTTTAACAACGAGTTTGGCCGGCCCAATATCCTGGGCTATTTTCGGAGTTTTGAGATGTCGGTGGGTGGCCGCCGATGGGGATATCACAAACCCATCATGCTGGCCGGTGGCATCGGCGTCATCTCTTCAGATCAGACGGAGAAGCATTCCATACCCGCCGGTGCCTTGTTGATTCAATTGGGTGGCCCTGGCATGCGTATCGGAATGGGGGGGGGTGCCGCCTCGTCGATTCAAACCGGTGCGAATCAGGAAGCACTGGATTTCGATTCGGTGCAGCGTGGTAATCCCGAGATGCAGCGTCGCGCTCAGGAGGTCATTGATGCGTGTACCGCATTGGGCGTTTCGAACCCAATCCTTTCCATTCACGATGTCGGCGCTGGTGGGCTTTCCAATGCTTTTCCTGAGCTGGTCCACGGTGCAGGCCGCGGCGGCGACTTTGAACTTGGAAACGTCTTGCTTGACGAAACCGGCATGTCGCCTGCGGAGGTCTGGTGTAACGAGAGTCAGGAGCGCTATGTTTTGGCCATTGCTCCCGAATCACGTGAGCGTTTTGATGCCATTTGCAAGCGAGAGCGTTGCCCGTATGCAGTGATTGGGGTTGCGACAGAGTCAGACCGGCTGCTGGTGACCGATTCCGCCCATGCAGATCTGACGCCTGTCGATATGCCGCTATCGGTCCTGCTGGGCAAACCGCCGAAGATGCATCGTGATGTTCGTCGGCAGACGGTTGAGAGTGATGAGATAGATCTCGCGGGCATACAGCTCGCGGATGTCGCCGAGCGTGTGTTGTCGCACCCCACAGTTGCCAGTAAACAGTTCTTGATCACGATCGGAGACCGCACAGTCGGTGGGTACACCGCCCGGGATCAGATGGTCGGGCCGTTTCAGACGCCGGTGGCCGATGTGGGTGTGACCTGCTGGGATTTCAACGGGGTAAGTGGCCAGGCTATGGCCATGGGCGAGCGTTCGCCTGTCGCAGTCCGTAACCCCCAGGCCGCGTCTCGGTTAGCGCTGGGTGAAGCCATCACCAATCTGTGTGCTGCGGATATCGGCGATCTCGATACGGTAAAGCTTTCTGCAAATTGGATGGCAGCCTGTGGCGAGCCGGGTCAGGATGCGGCATTGTTTGATGCAGTCGAGGCGCTTGCCAAGGGCATTTGCCCGGCCTTGTCGTTATCCATCCCGGTGGGGAAAGATTCCCTGTCGATGCGCACCGTCTGGCAAGAGCAGGGGGGCACCACTTCGGTGATCTCGCCTGTATCGCTGAATCTCACGGCGGTTGCACCAGTGGGCGACGTTCGTCACACCTGGACACCTGAACTCATGCGACGCACCGAAGATCCCGCCTCGGATACTGTCTTGATCCTTGTGGATCTTGGCGAGGGTCAGCAGCGTCTTGCGGCGTCTGTGCTGGCCGAAGTGCTCGGCCAGTACGGTTCGAGTACGCCCGATGTGGAACGTCCGGACCAGTTAAAACGTTTTGTTGATGCCATGCGTGCGTTACGCGCGGAACAGCTGGTGTTGGCCTATCACGACCGTTCAGATGGTGGCCTCTTTGCGACCCTCTGCGAGATGGCGTTCGCTGCCCGTTGCGGCCTTACCATCAATATCGATTTGCTCACCATTGATCCGGTGGCTGCCGATTGGGGCGATTTTAAAATTCGGCCCGAACAAGTCTCGGTACAGCGTGATGAGATGACGCTGAAGGCGTTGTTCAACGAGGAGCTTGGTGCAGTGCTGCAGGTGGCAAAGTCAAAGCGCAGCCAGGCGCTGGATGTGTTGCGGGCCCATGGCCTTTCGCATTGCGCCTTTGAGATTGGCAGTCCGAATGCCCAAGATACGATCGCGATCTATCGCGATGCGAAGTGTATTTATCAGCAGCCGCGCAAACACCTGCAGCGCGTTTGGTCCTCGGTGTCGTATGAGATTGCAAAACGGCGTGATGCACCCGAGTGTGTTGAGGAAGAAAACGAATCGCTGGCGACTGCTACGGCACCCCAGGCAGTGTTGCCTAAAGCGCTTGAGCAGGCGTTGGTCGGCGCGCGCTCTGCGTCGCTGTCCGTGAAGCGGCCCAAAGTGGCAATCCTGCGCGAGCAGGGTGTTAACGGGCAGGTCGAAATGGCAGCGGCGTTTGACCGTGCTGGGTTTGAGGCCTGGGATGTCCATATGAGCGATCTGCTCTCGGGCCGCGTGCGTCTCCACGACTTCGCAGGCATGGCCGCATGTGGTGGTTTTTCGTATGGTGATGTGTTGGGCGCGGGTCAGGGATGGGCCAAGTCAATTCTGTTTCACGACGATCTACGTCGGCAGTTTGCTGATTTCTTCGCCGACCCTACCCGCTTTGCCTTGGGTGTCTGCAACGGATGCCAGATGATGAGTGCGCTTAAGGAAATTGTGCCTGGTGCTGCACACTGGCCCGCGTTCAAACGCAACCGGTCAGAGCAGTTTGAGGCCCGTTTGTCGATGGTCGAGGTACTGTCATCACCCTCCATCTTTATGCGGCATATGGAGGGGGCCCGGCTGCCTGTGGTGGTCTCGCACGGAGAGGGCCGTGCAGAGTTTTCGGCAGTGTCGGAGCGGCAGGCGGCCCAATCGTACGCAGTGATGCGCTACGTCGATGAGACGGGCGCTCCTGCCGAGCGCTATCCTGCCAATCCCAATGGATCGGAAAACGGCTGGACAGGGTTCAGCAATACCGACGGGCGTATTACGCTGATGATGCCGCACCCGGAGCGAGTGTTTCGGTCGGTCCAAATGTCTTGGCACCCGCAGCCGCTCAAGGTGTTGGGTGAGGATTCGCCTTGGATGCTGATGTTCCACAATGCCCGCCAGTGGGTTCAGTCGAATTAATTTAAAGAAAGCACGCTCGCTATGTTGTCGACAGCAAATATCACCATGCAGTTTGGTGCCAAGCCCTTGTTTGAAAATATTTCTGTCAAGTTTGATAACGGCAACCGCTATGGATTGATCGGCGCCAATGGCTGCGGAAAATCCACCCTGATGAAGATTCTGGGAGGCGATTTAGAGCCCAGCAACGGGAACGTCATGAAAGAGCCGCATGTGCGGCTAGGAAAACTGCGTCAGGATCAGTTCGCCTATGAAGACCATCGGGTGTTGGATGTCGTGATGATGGGCCACGAGGAGATGTGGGCGGCCCAGGCCGAGCGGGATGCAATCTACGCCAACCCCGAGGCATCGGAAGACGATTACATGCGGGCAGCCGACCTTGAGGCTAAATTTGCTGAATACGACGGTTACACCGCCGAGGCCAGGGCAGGGGAGCTCCTGTTGGGTGTGGGCATTCCGATCGAGCAGCATCAGGGGCCGATGCGCGAAGTCGCACCGGGTTGGAAGCTGCGTGTGCTCTTAGCGCAGGCGTTGTTCTCAAACCCTGATGTGCTGTTGCTCGATGAGCCCACCAACAATCTTGATATTCACTCGATTCAGTGGCTCGAAGACATCCTGAACGAGCGTGACAGCACGATGATCATCATCTCGCACGACCGCCACTTTCTGAATTCGGTGTGCACCCATATGGCGGATTTGGATTACGGAGAGCTCCGCATTTATCCGGGCAATTACGATGATTTCATGTTGGCTGCCTCGGAGGCCAGGGCACGGCTGATGGCCGCCAACGCAAAGAGCAAAGAGCGCGTATCGGAACTGCAGGAATTTGTGCGTCGATTCGCGGCCAACAAGTCCAAGGCCAAGCAGGCCACGTCACGCCGTAAGCTGATCGAAAAGATCCAA
>JBDLRC010000082.1:0-7596 GCA_039800265.1 Pseudomonadota bacterium | reverse complement strand
TCTTCGAGCACGTTAATCGTAACCACATTTTTAACGCCACAGGCTTTCAAGAGCTGAACGGCGCGGCCTGAGAAACCGCACTGGGGAAACTGGGCAGTGCCCTTCATAAAGAGTACGACCGGGTGTTCAGTGACCGTTTTTTGAATGAATTCTTTGGCGTCCATGGTTTTCTCCGAGTTGATCGCCAGCAGCGACAAGCCTGGGCTGGCGGGTGCAGCATGCATCTGCTGCCATGCGTAAAGTTTACTGCACCCAGCCTATGACCACACGCGGGTTTCCGAAGCTGTCGGCGATGCCCTCGCAGTGCTGAAATCCAGCTGCTTGAAACATGGACAGCACATCGTGTTGTTGCGTGTGGCCATGCTCGATAGCCAGAAACCCTTGCGGCATCAGGTAATTTGGGGCGCCGCAAACAATGGTCTCAATGGCGCTAAGCCCTCGGTCGTCGGGCCGGCCCGTGGTGAGTGCTGATGATGGCTCGAATCGCAAATCCCCTCGATCGAGGTGGGCATCGTTGTGCTCGATATAGGGCGGGTTGCTGACCACGCCGTGAAATCGGCCTTCGCAGGCCTGCCACCATGATCCATGACAGAAATCGACGTTTGCCGCAGCGCCAAGCCAGGCGGCATTGTTGCGGGCAACCGTCAGCGCCTCGAACGACTGATCGGTGGCCACGACCCGTAGACCAGGCATCTCCAGGGCCAAGGTCGTGGCAATGCAGCCCGAGCCGGTGCCAAGGTCGCAGAGTCGTCGCTCCGAATGGGATGACACCGGGTGCTTGCGTAGCGCAGCAAGCGCCGTATCCACCAGCAGCTCGGTCTCGATGCGCGGGATCAGGGTGTGTGAATTCACCCAAAACGATCGCCCATAAAATTCTCGGGATCCTGTCAGATAGGCTATGGGCCAGCCCTGCTGCCGCAGCGACATCCAACGCTGCAGTAGAGCCTGTGCGCCGGGTTCGAGCGGCTCATCCCGATGCGCAATCAGCCATTCGCGTCGTCGACCGGTGGCCGCCTCGCGAAGCGGCCAGAGTTCATGGTTGGGCAGCACGCGTGGGTTACGCCTCGCCCATGGCGGTGAGCAGTTCCGCCTGGTGCTCAGAGATCAGCGCCTGGGTGAGTTCCGAGATATCGCCATCCATCAGCGCATCAATCTTGTAGAGCGTTAGGTTAATACGGTGATCGGTCACCCGACCCTGGGGAAAGTTATAGGTACGAATCCGTTCCGAGCGATCACCACTGCCCACCATAAGCTTTCGTGCACTGGCCTCTTTGGCCGCAAGCTCGCGCATCTGCATATCGCGTACCCGTGCGGCCAGCACCTTCATCGCCTTTTCTTTGTTTTTGTGTTGACTGCGATCGTCTTGGCACTCCGCCACGATCCCCGTGGGCAAGTGAACGATACGTACCGCTGATTCTGTTTTGTTCACGTGCTGCCCGCCTGCACCCGAGGCCCGAAACACGTCAATGCGCAGCTCATCTGGTGAGAAGACCACATCGGCCACCTCGTCGGCTTCGGGCAATACCGCCACCGTACAGGCCGATGTGTGAATTCTGCCCTGCGTTTCTGTCTGGGGCACCCGCTGAACCCGATGGCCACCGGATTCGAATTTGAGTTTCGAATAGGCGCCCTGGCCCACGATACGCACGATCACCTCTTTGTATCCGCCAAGATCAGATTCGTTGGCCGAGAGCAGCTCCGTCTGCCAACGATTGCGTTCCGCATAGCGCATGTACATGCGCAGCAAGTCGGCTGAAAACAGTGCGGACTCATCGCCCCCGGTGCCAGCCCGAATTTCTAAAATGACATTACGGTCATCATTCGGGTCCTTGGGCAGCAGCAAACGTTGAAGCTCTGCGGTCTTTTCCTCTAATGCGGTTTTAAGCCGTGTGATCTCATCTTGGGCAAACGATTTGAGCTCCGGGTCATTGAGCCACTCTTGGGCCGACTGATAATCGGTCTCAAGTGCAAGGTACTCGTTTAGCCCATCCACCACGGGCGCAAGGTCTGCGCGCTCTTTGGAGAGTTTTCGAAACTCATCCATGCGTTGGGCACTATCGGGCTCGGAGAGCAGACGGTCGACCGCCTCTAGGCGTTCGGCCAGCTGCTGGAGCTTTGCCAGCAGGCTGGGCTGCATCTAGTGATTCCGGGAGTTGTTTTTATTGAGTCCGAAAAGATCGCGAATGAGTTCGGTTTTCTTATCGCGCTGCTCGGCGTCCGCATGGCCTAACTGATGCAGCTGGCTGTAAGCGCCGTGCAAAAACTTCTGCGACAGCCCATGGGCCAGCGACTTCAAAACAGCTTCAATGTCTTCGCCTTTGGCCAGACGCTTACGGGCAAGCGCAAGCTCACCGGCCTGCACCTCTTCGGAGTGTTCGTTTAATGCACGAATAATCGGCACATGGGCCCGCGACGCGCGCCACTCGATAAAGTTTTGCACGCCATGGTCAATGATGGCTTCCGCCTGGATCACCGCATCTTGTCGGGCCTGCACACCTTCTTTGATCAGCTCACCAAGGTCATCCACGGTGTAGAGAAATGCATCGTCAAGGTCGGCCACTTCGCGTTCGATATCACGCGGAACAGCCAGATCCACCAGGAACATGGGCCGGTGGCGGCGCTGTTTGATCGCCCGTTCAATCATGCCCAGGCCAATGATAGGCAGTGTGCTGGCCGTGCAGCTCACCACGATGTCAAATTCATGCATGCGCAGAGGGAGCTCAGCCAGTGCAATGGCCTCGCCGTTGAATTCGTGGGCCAGCACCTGACCTCGATCAAGCGTGCGGTTGGCTACCGTGATGTGTTTGGGGTGTTGTGCCGCAAAGTGAGTGGCGGTCAACTGAATCATTTCGCCCGCGCCAATAAACAGCACCTTGGTCTGCGATAAATCACCAAAAATGCGCTGCGCAAGTTTCACGCTGGCCGCCGCCATCGAGACCGAATGCAGACCAATCTCGGTAGTGGTGCGCACCTCTTTTGCCACTGAGAATGCCTGCTGAAACAAGTGGTGAAGATGGGTGCCCAGGCAGCCTGCCTCTTGGGCCTCGCGGGCCGCGAGTTTCATCTGACCAAGAATCTGAGGTTCACCCAGAACCATTGAATCCAGCCCGCAGGCGACACGAAACGCATGTCGAACCGCTTTGTCATCGGGCAGCTGATACAGGTGGGGCGAAAGATCGCGCTCAGGCGTTCCAGACTTCCATGCGAGCCAATCCAATGCCTGGCCACGTGCCTCTGTGAAGTTATTGGCGGCCAAGTACATCTCGGTACGATTGCAGGTCGAGAGCAACGCCTGCTCAGGCGCGCTTCGTCCTAGGGTGGAGCGCAGCTCGTTTAGCCCATCGCGCAATGCCTCACCGGGGAAGGCCAGGCGTTCCCGAAGGGCAAGGGGGGCCGATTGATGATTCAGGCCCAGGGTGATTAGCTGCATTCTTCAATGTTTTCAATGGGATCGCCCGATTTTACGAGAAAACATCCAATCGGTAACCCACCCCATAGGCCGGCCGCAGACGAATCTGAGCCGGGTGATCAAGATCAAGTTTTTTACGCAGTCGGGCCATGTGGGCATCAATCGTTCGTGAGGTGGGAGAGAGCCGTGTGCCCCAGACCAGCCGGGCGATTTCACAACGGGTCACCACCTGACTGCTTTGGCGGGCTAACAGCCAAAGAATAGCCACCTCTTTGCGTGTCAGGTGGATCTCTTTGTCGTAGACGAAGACCTGATGGGTGGCTAGATTCAATTCAAGCGGCCCAAGCCGTATCGGTGCGTCTTCAAACAGTCTGGGCTGCGACTGCTGCACCAGGGCCTTGGCCCGCACCATCAGGGCCTCGCAGTGGATGGGCTTGGCCACAAAATCTGCAGCGCCCGCTTCAAAGGCTCGGCGCATTGTGGCGATGTCGTTTGCGCCTGTAATCACGATCGAGGGAGGTGCGGGCAGCTGTGTGGTGCTACGCGTACGTAAACGTGTGAGCAGCTCGATGCCGTGCATATCGGGCAGGTGCAGATCGATCAACGCCAAGTCAAAGGGCTCGATCGCTGCATGCCGAAGAAAAGGCTGGGCCAAACCAAAGGTGGCCGTACCCAGCCCGTGGGCCTCGCACGTTTTTTCGATAAGCCTCCGTTGCAACGGATCATCTTCTACGATCGCAACACGCACAGTGATTTCCTTTTTGATGAAACAAAAAGACTACGTGCGTTTATTGAGCGATCAATTCAGATAGCGAAATTCAGCGTGGTGAAGCGCGAGGGTGTAAAACTTTCTGACAGTAAAATTTTTTTACGCAGCCGACGTGTCAGACGATAAAAACATGCGATAGCCAGGGTGGTGGGTCTCTTCCCAGTGCGGGTAGCCCAGCTCCTTCATGAAGCGCTGCAGGGCCGCCTCGTCGTGATTGGGCACCTGAATCCCCACCAGAATGCGGCCGTAGTCCGCTCCGTGGTTGCGGTAGTGAAACAAGGAAATATTCCAATCCGGATGCATGCTCGATAAAAAGCGCATCAATGCACCCGGACGCTCGGGAAACTCAAAGCGAAAAAGCCGCTCGTCTTTTGCGAGCGCCGAGCGCCCACCCACCATATGTCGAAGGTGAAGCTTGCCTAATTCATCGTCAGTCAGATCGAGTGTTTTAAGCCCAGCGTCTTCAAATGCCTTAGCGATCTCGTGGGCCTCGTCACGGTTACGGGTCTGAATGCCTATGTAGATATGCGCTTTTTTTGCGTCGGCGATGCGGTAGTTAAATTCGGTCACGTTGCGATTGCCAATGGCCTCGCAGAAGCGTTTAAAGCTCCCCCGTTCCTCAGGAATCGTGACAGCAAAGACCGCCTCGCGTTGCTCCCCGATTTCAGCCCGTTCACTCACGAACCGTAGCCGATCAAAGTTCATGTTGGCACCGCAGGCCACGGCAACCAGCGTCTTGTCGCGCACGCCCTCGCGTGCGACCCATTTTTTTAGGCCCGCGATCGCCAGTGCGCCGGCAGGCTCTAACACCGCACGTGTGTCTTCAAACACGTCTTTGATGGCAGCGCAGACTGCATCGGTATCAACGATCACAATCTCGTCGACAAACCGCTGGCACAGGCGGAAGGTCTCGTCGCCCACCTGCTTCACGGCCGTTCCGTCTGAGAAAAGGCCTACTTCATCAAGCCGAACAGGCCTGCCGGCTTTCAGTGACTGGGCCATGGCATCCGAGTCGACCATCTGAACACCGATCACTTTGGTCTCAGGTTTGACTTGCTTGATATAGGCGGCCATGCCTGCGATCAATCCACCACCACCAATGGCCACAAAGACTGCATCGATCGGTTCTTGGTATTGCTGCAGCAGCTCCATGGCGATCGTGCCCTGACCCGCAATCACGTCCGGGTCATCAAACGGGTGCACAAAGGTCAACCCTTGAGTTTTTTGCAATTCAAGGGCGTGCTGATAGGCATCGGAATAAGAGTCGCCAAAGAGAACCACCTCGCCACCAAGGGCCTTCACCGCATCGATTTTCACGCTCGGCGTGGTGACCGGCATCACGATGACGGCTCGGCAGCCCATGCGTTTTGCCGACAAAGCCACGCCCTGCGCATGGTTTCCGGCCGATGCCGCAATCACCCCCTTGGCGAGCTGCTCCGCGTCCAGGTGGGCCATCTTGTTGTAGGCGCCACGCAATTTGAAGGAGAACACGGGCTGCATGTCCTCCCGTTTCAACAAGATTCGGTTATGCAGTCGGCGGGACAGGCCCTTGGCGGTATCCAGGGGTGTTTCCTGGGCCACGTCATACACCCGAGCGGTGAGGATTTTCCTTAAATAGTCGGCTCCCATGCCCGTTTTATAACCCAAATCCCCTTGATACACTCTCCGGCTTCATGAATGCGCCCCTAAACCCAATCATCCTTGCTCAGCTCGACAAGGCCGACGCCCACCGAAACCCGGCGCGCCTGCGCGAGATTCCTTACAACTACACGTCGTTCTCAGACCGTGAGATCGTGTTGCGTGTCTTGGGCACCGAGGGCTGGGCACTGATTTCCGAGCTGCGTGCCGAGCGCAAAACGGGCCGTTCGGCCCGCATGCTGTACGAAGTGCTAGGTGATATCTGGGCGGTCAATCGCAACCCGTACCTTCAAGATGATTTGTTCGACAACCCCAAACGTCGACGCCAGCTGATCGAGGCCCTGCACCATCGACTGTCGGAAATCGATCGACGTCGTGCAGATGGCATTCAGGATCAGAAGGTGGCCCGTCTGCTGGAGTTAGCGCGTGTGGCTGTCTCACAGTTCGATGCACAGTTTGATGCATCGGCATCACTTCGTAAGCGTGCACGCAAGGTCCTTGGCCGGGTAACCCAGGCCGATAACATCAAGTTTGATGGCCTCTCGCGGGTCTCGCACGTGACCGACGCCACCGACTGGCGCGTGGAGTATCCGTTTGTGGTGCTCACTCCCGATACCGAAGCCGAGATTCCGGCGCTGGTGAAAGGCTGTATCGAACTGGGTCTCACGATTATTCCGCGAGGCGGCGGTACGGGCTACACCGGTGGTGCCGTGCCCCTTACGGCCCGATCCGCGGTGATCAACACCGAAAAACTTGAAACACTCGGTGCGGTGGAGCGCGTTACGCTACCTGGAGTTGCAGAGCCGGTGGCTACTTTATTTAGCGGTGCCGGCGTGGTGACACGTCGTGTGTCCGATGCTGCCGATGCTGCAGGATTGGTCTTTGCAGTAGATCCCACCTCGGCCGATGCCTCATGCATCGGAGGCAACATCGCCATGAATGCAGGCGGGAAAAAGGCGGTGTTGTGGGGGACTGCTATCGACAACCTCGCCTGGTGGCGCATGGTGGATCCCGAGGGCAACTGGCTCGAGGTCACCCGAGTGGGCCACAACATGGGCAAGATTCACGATGCGCCCTGGGCAGAATTTGAACTGGCCTGGTACGCACCTAATCAGTTTGTGCCGGGGGCTGCAGGCGGCGCCTCAGCATCCGGCAATCCTGCCGGGACCATGCGCGGTGAGCCGATTCGTAGGCAGACCGTAAAACTCGAAGGCTGGCGCTTTAGACGACTCGGGCTGGGCAAAGACGTCACCGACAAAGTGCTTGGCGGCCTTCCGGGCATTCAGAAAGAGGGCTGCGATGGGCTGATCACCAGCAGCCGTTGGGTCCTGCATCGCATGCCCAAGCACATTCGAACCGTCTGCCTTGAATTTTTTGGCAATGCCCAAGAAGCGGTGCCCTCGATTGTCGAAATCAAAAATTATCTGGATCAGAAGCCTGGCGGTGCGCTCTTGGCAGGCCTGGAGCATCTCGATGAGCGGTATCTACGTGCCGTGGGCTATGCCACCAAGAGCAAACGCGGTTCGCTTCCCAAGATGGTGCTGATTGGCGACATCGTGGGCGACGACGACCAGGCCGTAGCCAAGGCCTCCTCCGAGGTGATCCGATTGGCCAATGGCCACGCGGGCGACGGCTTTGTGGCCATTTCGCCCGAGGCCCGCAAGGCCTTCTGGTCAGAGCGCGCCAGAACGGCAGCAATTGCCCGGCACACCAACGCCTTCAAGATCAATGAAGACGTGGTGATTCCGCTCGAGCGCATGGGCGAGTACACCAATGCGAT